>NZ_JBLZWV010000067.1:0-39735 GCF_056098905.1 Pseudomonas sp. TSO6
AATCTGAGCCATGATCAAACTCTTCAGTTCAATACTGCTTGGGTTTTTAAGAAACCCTAAACTTGGCTCAGCAATCTCAAATGACTATGTGATTTCTCGCATGGTCACTTGTGATGCTGATAATCTTGTTGACTACCAGTCCGTACTCACAAGCACCCACACGAATTGCTTGATTCAATTTGTTAAAGAGCGTTTGGTTAAGAGCTTTTCGTCTCAACCGAGGCGCGCATTCTACGCTTTCCTCAGAGCCTGTCAAGCGTTTATTTTGAAGTTTTTTCCGAGAAACTCGTTTAGCTTCAAACACTTAACTCGCTGCGATCTCTCGTAGCGGGAGGTGAATCATACAGCGTTTAGAAGCGCTGTCAACCACCATTTCAACCGCTTGCGATCTTTCGATCGCAGCCCTTTCAGCATCACCTTAACTACTTAACTCATTGAATCTCAAAGAGTTTGTCGTTCCGATGTCGCTGGAAGTGGGGCGCATTATAAGGGGATTCGGAAGGGCGTCAACACTTAATTTCAAGAAATTGAAATATGAGGGGAAAAGACCCTATGAAGGCCACCAGGTGTCCGCCACAACACATTCAGCGCCTGGGAGATCGAGCGCCGCCCGCGCGGCGCATCGCGACGCAAGGCCGCTCCCACATTTGTTTCGGGCCAGTCCAGCCTGTGCCATTGGCGCGCGCCCCCTTGTTTGTTCCCTTCAATATCGAAGGTTGCGCCGCCCCTTCACTGCAATCTCCAGCCATACACCCAGGGTGCGAGTGCGGAGGAGGCAGGAGTAACTGGCCCGAAACAAATGTGGGAGCGGCCTTGCGTCGCGATGCGCCGCGCGGGCGGCGCTCGATCTCACAGGCGCCACAAGATCAAAGGCAAGCACCTTTCACAGCCACTACTATCTCGAGACTGGCCCCTGGCAGCCCCACCTCACTCTCAAACCGCCCTACCCTGCTTCCTGCCAACCCTCGAAAGCCCCCGCCCAACAGCAGGAATCCGCAGCACCATCAGCAAAGTACCGATAAACGCATACACAGCCCACTCCCTCAGGTCCGAGCGCACAATCCACAAAAAGTGCAGCAGCCCCAGCCCAAGAACCAGATACACCAACCTGTGCAGCTTCTTCCACCGCGCCCCCAGCCGCCGTTGGCTATACCGATTCGAGGTAACCGCCAACGCCAGCAAGCACAGGAACCCCAGCGCACCGACAATAATGTAGGGCCGCTTGCGCAGCTCCACCGCCAACTGCCCCCAATCCAGCCCAAGAATAAAGAACAGGTAACAGAGGATGTGCAGCACTATATAAGCAAACACCCATAACCCCAGCTGCCGGCGTACCACAATCCAGCCCGACCAGCCCGTCAGCTTCTGCAGTGGGGTCATGCTCAAGGTCACCAGCAGGAAGGTAAGCGCCCCAAGCCCAAGGCGATCCATCATGATCTTCCCAGGGTCAGGCCCCAGCAGGTTCATCGCCGCCTCATATAGCCACCACGCCGGAAACACGCATCCCACGATGAAGATCGCCAGGCGAAACCAGGGGTAACGCATCAATAGTTCTTCCGCAGATCAAGCCCTGTATACAGCGACGCCACTTCATCAGCGTAACCATTGAACATCTGCGTCTCTCGCACATTGGGGCTGAATAACCCGCTGGGCAACCGGCGTTCGCGCGCCTGGGTCCAGCGCGGGTGATCGACCTCCGGGTTCACGTTGGCATAGAAACCATATTCATCCGGCGCCAGCCCTTCCCAGGTCGTGCCGGGCTGCTCAGCCACCAGGCTGATGCGCACGATCGACTTGATGCTCTTGAAGCCATATTTCCACGGCACCACCAGGCGCAACGGCGCGCCATTCTGATTGGGCAGTTCGCGGCCATACATGCCGACCGCCAGGATCGCCAGCGGATGCATCGCCTCGTCCAGGCGCAACCCTTCTCTATAAGGCCAGTCGATCAAGGCGAACCCTGAACGCTGCCCAGGCATTTGCTGTGGATCTTTCAACGTCTCGAAGCGCACATAGCGCGCCCTGGAAGTCGGCTCGACCTGCTGGAGTACCTGCGCCAGCGGGAACCCCAGCCACGGGATGACCATCGACCACGCCTCTACACAACGCAGCCGATAGATCCGCTCTTCGAGCTGATAAGGTTTGACGAAGTCCTCCAGCGCATAGCGCCCGGGCTTGCCCACCTCACCATCCACCACGATCGACCACGGTTCGGTCTTCAGGCTGTCGCCATTGGCGGCCGGGTCGCCCTTGTCAGGCCCGAATTCATAGAAGTTGTTGTAATGGGTAGCATCTTTGAACGGCGTGATTGCCTCGCCCTTCACCGTCACCGCCTGCCAGCGCGTGGCAGCGAGCTTGTCAGTAAACCAGGCAGGTGCGGCACCCGCCTGCACATCGGCATAACGGGAAACTTCAGCAGCGCCCGCCCTGCCCGGCAATGCGCCCAGCGTCAGGCCGGCCAATGAGCCACCCAGCAGGGTGCGACGGGAAAGGTAGATGCCTTCGGGCGTGATCTCCGACGCCTTGCACTCGGAAGACCTGGGAAGCTTGATGAGCATGGGCGGCTCCATAGCACTGGATAACAGATGTACCAGTAAGACTATGGAGCCGGAGGGTTATTCCAGCGTTAAGCAATTTTCACGCTTTGCGCCGGCGCGCCTTCAACAGAAACTGGATCGGCCCCGACGCTGCATAGGCGAGGAAGATCAGCAGCAGGATGCGCGGCGGGTCGCTGAACACGACGGCAAACACCAGCACCACGGCAAGGATGGCCACGAATGGTACGCGCCCCTTGAGGTCCAGCTCCTTGAAGCTGTTGTACTTGATATTGCTGACCATCAGCATGCCGGCAGCTGCCACCAGCAGCGCCACCAGGAACGACAGCTTGGAGCCCTGGATACCGTAATCGCTGAACGCCCACACGGTACCCGCTACCACACCTGCGGCAGCCGGGCTGGCCAGGCCGATGAAGTAGCGCTTGTCAGCGGTACCGACCTGGGTGTTGAAGCGTGCCAGGCGCAGCGCGGCACCGGCCACATAGATGAAGGCGACCATCCAGCCGACCTTGCCCATGTCCCCCAGCGCCCAGCCAAAGGCCAGCAACGCAGGGGCCACACCGAAGGCGACCATGTCCGACAGCGAGTCATACTCGGCACCGAAGGCGCTCTGGGTATTGGTCATGCGCGCAACGCGGCCGTCCAGGCCGTCGAGCACCATGGCCACGAAGATGGCGATGGCGGCGAAGGCGAAGTACTTGCTCGCCTCGCGCGGGTCACCGGCACTCAGGGCGCTCTGTGCGCTCATCGAGCTGATGATGGAATAGAAGCCGGCAAACAGGTTGGCGGTGGTGAACAGGTTGGGCAGCAGGTAGATGCCGCGGTGGCGCACCTTGCGGCCTTCGGCGTCGTGCCCTTCTTCAATGTGCTCATCGATAGGTAGCAGGCTTTCGGCGTCGGAGGGCTTGTTCGGCTCTTCGGGACGTTCGCTCATAAAGGGTACCTTGCAACAGGATGGAAAATGTTCGACACGGGCCCGCGAAACAGGTTCTGACAGCAGGCCACTGGTCTGCTTTATACCAGAAGCGGGCTGCCAGAACGAAAAAACGCGGCCGAAGCCGCGTTTTTCATCTTTCGATAAGACTTAGTTCTTGGTCTTGTCGACGATTTTGTTAGCCGAGATCCACGGCATCATCGAGCGCAGTTGCTCGCCGATGATTTCGATACCGTGAGCGGCGTTGTTGCGGCGCTTGGCGGTCATCGATGGGTAGTTGGTAGCACCTTCGGAGATGAACATCTTCGCGTACTCGCCGTCCTGGATGCGCTTCAGGGCGTTGCGCATGGCCTTGCGGGATTCTTCGTTGATGACTTCCGGGCCGGTAACGTACTCACCGTATTCGGCGTTGTTGGAGATCGAGTAGTTCATGTTGGCGATGCCGCCTTCGTACATGAGGTCAACGATCAGCTTCAGTTCGTGCAGGCACTCGAAGTAGGCCATTTCCGGCGCGTAGCCAGCTTCGACCAAGGTTTCGAAACCGGCCTTGACCAGTTCAACGGTACCGCCGCACAGAACAGCCTGCTCACCGAACAGGTCGGTTTCGGTTTCGTCCTTGAAGGTGGTTTCGATGATGCCGGTACGGCCGCCACCAACGCCCGAAGCGTAGGACAGGGCAACGTTCTTGGCATTGCCCGAAGCATCCTGGTAGATAGCGATCAGGTCAGGGATGCCGCCGCCTTTGACGAACTCGGAGCGAACGGTGTGGCCCGGGGCCTTCGGCGCGATCATGATCACGTCGAGGTCGGCACGCGGAACAACCTGGTTGTAGTGGATCGAGAAGCCGTGGGAGAAGGCCAGGGTAGCGCCCTTCTTGATGTTCGGCTCGATCTCGTTCTTGTACAGAGCGCCCTGGAACTCGTCCGGGGTCAGGATCATGACCAGGTCAGCCGCAGCGACAGCGGTAGCAACGTCGGCAACTTTCAGGCCGTGGGCTTCAGCCTTGGCAACGGTAGCCGAACCTTTACGCAGACCGACGGTAACGTCTACACCGGAGTCCTTCAGGTTGCACGCTTGAGCGTGGCCCTGGGAGCCGTAACCGATGATGGCGACTTTCTTGCCCTGGATGATGGAAAGGTCGCAGTCTTTATCGTAGAAAACTTTCATGAAATACCCCTGGTTATATCTCGGCCCCTGCGGAGCCATCGCTAATTTTTGAATTTAGATGCTGAGCACTTTGTCGCCACGGGCAATGCCGGTAACGCCGCTGCGCACGGTTTCGAGAATCGATGCAGTGCCGATCGCCTGGATGAAGCTGTCCAGTTTGTCGCTGGTGCCGCTCAGCTGCACGGTGTACACGCTGGCGGTCACGTCGACGATCTGGCCACGGAAGATATCCGTGGTGCGCTTGATCTCGGCGCGCTGGGCACCGGTGGCCTTGACCTTGACCAGCATCAGTTCACGCTCGATGTGAGCACTTTCCGACAGGTCGACAAGCTTGACCACTTCGACCAGCTTGTTCAGGTTCTTGGTGATCTGTTCGATCACTTCGTCATGGCCAACGGTGGTCAGCGTCAGACGCGACAGGGTCGGGTCTTCGGTCGGCGCCACGGTCAGGCTTTCAATGTTGTAGTTGCGCTGGGAGAACAGGCCGACCACACGGGACAACGCACCTGGTTCGTTTTCCAGCAGCAGAGAAATGATGTGCCGCATATCAGGTACGCTCCGTCTTGCTCAGCCACATGTCACGCATCGAGCCATCCTTGATCTGCATCGGATAGACGTGCTCGCTGCGGTCAACCGCGATGTCGATGAACACCAGACGGTCCTTCATCGCAAACGCTTCTTCCAGCTTCGGCTTGAGGTCCTTCAGGCTGGTGATGCGGATACCCACATGGCCATAGGCCTCGGCCAACTTGATGAAGTCAGGCAGCGACTCGACGTACGAGTGCGAGTGACGACCGTTGTAGGCCATGTCCTGCCACTGGCGAACCATGCCCAGCACACCGTTGTTCAGGTTGACGATTTTCACCGGCAGGCCGTACTGCATGCAGGTGGACAGCTCCTGGATGTTCATCTGGATGCTGCCTTCGCCAGTCACGCAGGCAACGTCCTGATCCGGGAAGTTGAGCTTGACGCCCATCGCCGCCGGGAAGCCGAAGCCCATGGTGCCCAGGCCACCGGAGTTGATCCAGCGGTTCGGCTTGTTGAAGCGGTAGTACTGCGCCGCAAACATCTGGTGCTGGCCTACGTCGGAGGTGACGAAGGCATCGCCATGGGTCACTTCGCACAGGGTTTCGATGACTTTCTGCGGCTTGATGACAGTGCCGTCGCCCTTGTCGTAAGGGAACATCTCGCCATCGCCACGCCATTCGTCGATCTGCTTCCACCAGGCATCCAGCGACGCCTTGTCAGGCTGCTCGCCGATTTCCTTGAGGATACCGAGCATTTCGCTGAGCACGCTGTCGACCGGGCCGACAATTGGCACGTCGGCCTTGATCATCTTGGAGATCGACGCCGGGTCGATGTCGATGTGGATGATCTTGGCGTTCGGGCAGAACTTGGCCGGGCCGTTGACCACACGGTCGTCGAAGCGTGCGCCCACAGCGAGGATCACGTCGGCGTTGTGCATGGCCATGTTGGCGGTGTAGCTGCCGTGCATGCCGAGCATGCCGAGGAACTGGCGGTCGGTACCCGGGAAGCCACCCAGGCCCATCAGGGTATTGGTAACCGGCAAGTTCAGCGACTTGGCGATTTCGGTCAGGGCTTCGGAGCCACCGCCGAGAATCACGCCACCACCGGAGTAGACGATCGGGCGCTTGGCAGCCAGGAGCATCTCGGCGGCCTTGCGGATCTGGCCGGAATGGCCACGGACCGCCGGGCTGTAGGAGCGCAGCTTGACCTTTTTCGGGTAGACGTATTCGAACTTTTCGGCCGGGTTGGTCATATCTTTTGGAATGTCGACCACGACCGGACCTGGGCGACCGGATTGCGCCAGGTAGAACGCTTTTTTCAGGACTTCCGGGATCTCGGTCGGGTTCTTGATCATGAAGCTGTGCTTCACGATCGGCCGCGAGATACCAATCATGTCGGTTTCCTGGAAGGCATCGGTACCTACCATGGTGCTAGGCACCTGGCCGGACAGGATGACCATCGGAATCGAATCCATATAGGCGGTGGCAATGCCGGTGATGGCATTGGTCGCGCCCGGGCCGGAGGTTACCAGCACCACACCGGCCTTGCCGGTGGCGCGGGCGTAGCCGTCCGCCATATGGGTTGCCGCCTGCTCGTGACGAACCAGGATGTGTTCCACTTCCGGTTCTTTGAACAGTGCGTCGTAAACATGCAGGAGAGCACCACCAGGGTACCCGTAGATGTGCTTAACGCCTTCGTCACGCAAAAAGCGGACGACCATCTCAGCGCCAGATAAAAGCTCCACGTTGTTCACCTCTAAAACGCCAGAATACCGTCCCTAGTGGACGGGTCTTAATAGGTTTACTGCCAAGCAGAGCATGAGCGAAAACGTCAGCACTGACTGAGCAAGTATTGGGAGCACCCCAGAGTGTTGCGGGGCTTTCCCACCCAGCGCGAGGTAACGCGTTGCGGGGTGTAACAGGTCGGCGCGGGTGTGCACCTCATGATCTGCTTAGCGGGTCTGCTTCTGGCAGTCCCTCTACAGCGGAAGTTGGATTCTTGTGATTCGGCGCCAACATGTCAAGAAAAATTATTGCCAATTTTTCCCCAAGATGAATTCCTGCCACCACTAAAAATCGCTTCAGCAGCAGAATAAATAAGATTTTCATAAAAAAGGGCCACAATCTGCGGCCCTTGAAGGAAAAACTGAAGAAATCAGGCGGAAGGAGCGATCAATTGGTCAAATGCTGCCAACAGGCGGCGCAGCTCACGACTTTGCTCCGGCCGGTCGGTAAACACGGTCTCGGCCATGACCAGGATGCTGGAGGCGTTGGGCAACGGCTGACCGAGCTCGATGATGATCTTCATCCGCGGCAGGAAGATCCATTGCAGCCACTGCTCGAAACTGAGGGTATCGACCGCGAACGGGACGGTACTGGCCAGAGCCTCGTCGCTGGGTGGCTCGTCATCCCACCACCCTTGCACCACCAGTTCACGCTCGATCAGCAACAGGTGGTCGGCAATGTCCAGAATACGTTGCTCGATCATCACGAATTGACCCGCGCCTTCTGCCGGGCCAGTGCCGCGCCAGCGCTGTCACCTTGCTTTTCACGGGCCTGGGCGATGGTGTTCCACAGCTCGGCCTGCAGGCTTGGGCGGCCGTTGGCGTAAGTCAGGGCGCGGCGCGCCAGCTGCTCGGCCTGCGCCGCATCACCCTGCGACAGGCGCACCTGGGCCAGGCGGTACAGCACTTGCGGCTCGCGCGGGGCAATGCGCTGTGCACGCTCCAGGCTCGAAGCAGCGCCGTTGAAGTCACCACTGCCCTGCTGGGTTTGCGCGGTGGTAAGCAGTGCCAGCACCGGGCCGTCCAGTTGCTCGTCAGCCGACAGACCACCGGCAGCGGTGCTGAGCGGAATGCCGGTTGGCGCGCTGGAGCTTGCCGGGGTGCTGTTCATTGCCGCGATGTCGAACGGCTCGTCGGCGATCGGGTTGGGGTTGGTGGTCATCGGCGCCGAAGTGACCGGGCCAGGGGTAATCGGGCCCGGCGTGATTGGCGAGGTGCTGATCGGTGCCGCGCCATTGGCAGCCGGGAACGTCTGGATGCCTGAAGCGCCAGCGCCCTGCGGAATCATCACGGTTACGCCGGAGTCTTCGGGCAGCGTCTGCGCTTGCGCGGTGCCCGTGTTATAGCCACCCGCCGAGCGGTTGGCCGTCACGCGCTCGCTGTTGGACACGCGGGTGCTCGAATCGACCACCGGTATATTGCCGCGCGGGACGCTGGAGCACCCCTGGAGCACAGCCAACGCCGTCACGGCAGGAAACAGCCACTTGTTCACGTCACACCTCATCAATGCAGCCTGTGCTTAATTCATCCAGCCTTTGACCCAGTCCATGACTGATTCTGCAGGATTCTGCTCGCCGCCACAGGTCGCGCCGGCGGGCGGTTCACTCCCGCGAATATACGGCATCTGCACCGCTCCCGGACAGCTGCCATCAGACCCATGGCCAGTGTACGGGTCGATCCAGGCCTGCACCACGTTGTCCGGCTGCGGCATGTCCAGCGGTAGCGGGTCGGCCTTCTTCATGAAGCTGGTCCATACCTGCAGGGCACCGGTGGCACCGGTAAAGGGGGTTTTGCCGTTATCGTCACGGCCCATCCACACCACGGCCAGCAGGTCCTGGCTGAAGCCGGAGAACCAGCTGTCGCGCGAGTCGTTACTGGTACCGGTCTTGCCCGCCAGGGTCAGCGAGCGCGGCAAGGTGTTGTACACCGAGCGCCCGGTACCTTCGCGCATGACCCGCTGCATGGCGTTTTGCACCAGGTAGATGGCCCCCGGGTCGAAGGTTTGCTGGATCTGGAACGGGTAGCGCTTGAGCGGCTCGCCCTCGGCAGTCAGCACACTGCGGATACCGCGCATCGGGGTATTGAAACCGCCGTTGGCGATGGTCTGGTACATGGTCGCAACCTGCATCGGCGACATGCCACCGGCCCCCAGCAACATGGCCGGGAAGGCTGGCCAGTCGACATTTACCCCCAGACGGCCAATGGTCTTGATCACATTGGGCACGCCCACTTCCAGGCCGAGCTTGGCGGTCGACAGGTTGTACGAGTTGGCGAGCCCCTGGTACAGGTAGATGGTGCCATGCGGTCGACGGTCGTAGTTTTGTGGGCGCCATACCTGGCCATCGGCACCCTTGACCGAAAATGGCTCGTCCTGCACCCAGCTGGTCAGCGTGTACTTGCTCGGCTGCTCCAGCGCAGTCAGGTACACCGACGGCTTGACCAGCGAGCCGATCGGCCGCACCGCATCGATGGCCCGGTTGAAACCGGCGAAGCCTGCCTGGCGGCTACCGATCAGCGCCTGTACCTCACCGGTTTCCGGGTTGGTCACGACCATGGCCGATTCCACCTCGTCAGCACCTTTGCGCCCCGAAAGGCGCTTGAAGGTCTCGCTCATCGAGGTTTCGGCCTTCATCTGCAGAATCGGGTCGAAGCTGGTGAAAATACGCAGGCCTTCTTCGGTCAAGTCTTCGTCGCGGTAGTCCTGGCGCAGCTGACGCTTGACCAGGTCGAGGAAGGCCGGGAACGAGCTGTCGGCCAGGCTGCCGCGCTTGGTCACGCCCAACGGCATCTTCTTCGCAGCATCGACTTCCGCCTGGCTGGCCACGCCCTGCTCGGCCACCAGGTCGAGCACCAGGTTGCGGCGGGCCAGAGCGCGGTCAGGGTATCGCCGCGGGTTGTAGTAGGACGGCCCCTTGACCATGCCCACCAGCAAGGCGATCTGATGCAGCTTCAGCTCCGAAAGCGGCTGGCTGAAGAAGAACTGGCTGGCCAGGCCGAAGCCGTGAACGGCACGCTGGCCATCCTGACCGACGAACACTTCGTTGAGGTAGGCCTCGAGAATCTCGCGCTTGTCGTAGTGCAACTCAAGCAGCATGGCCATCATCGCCTCGGTCAGCTTGCGGCTGAGGCTGCGTTCGCTGCTGAGGTAGAAGTTCTTCACCAGCTGCTGGGTCAGGGTACTGCCGCCCTGGCGCATCGAGCCGGACGAGGTGTTGACCCACATGGCCCGGGCGATGGACTTGGGCGACACGCCATAGTGGCTATAGAAGTCGCGGTCTTCAGTCGCCACGAGGGTTTCGAGCAAGTACTTGGGTACCTGGTCGATCTTGATCAGGATGCGGTCTTCGAGGTTTTTCGGGTAGATACCGCCGATCATCAGGGGTTCAAGCCGCACCACGTCGAGCGCCTTGCCGTTGGCAGCCGACAGGCCCGCCACGTAATCGCCTGAGAAACGCACGCGTACGAACTGTGCTGGCTCCATGCCCTCGTAGAACTGGAAACCACGGGTATTGAGGTCGACGGTATTGCCGTTGACGGCCGCCGCACCCGGGCCGTTGGCCGCACTTTCGCGCCGGTAGCCGAGCGCATCGAGTTCGGTAAGGAAGTCGTTCTTGCTCAGTTTCTGACCAGTGAACAGCTCCAGCGGCCGGGCATACACCTTGGCCGGGATGGTCCAGCGCTTGCCGGAGAACTTCTCCTGGACAACGGCATCGAGGTAAACCGCGAAGCCGGCAACGATCACCAGGCCTACCAGGCTGAGCTTCAAAGCCCAGCCCAGCCAGGCGCGAGAGCGGCCGGTCGGGCGTTTCTGAGGGGTACGGGGATTTCGGGTTCGGGTCATGGCGGCGGATTATACGCACTTTATAAAGGCTGGGCAGACGGCCCAGCGGTAGGCAGGGACGGCACCATTGACCATAATGGCGCATTCGAATTCCCTGCCCCCGGAAGGATTTCCCGTGAGCCAAGCACTTATCACTGCGTTGCAGAACCCAGCCCTGTACCCTCACCCCGTGGATGGGTTCCAGCTCATCGAGACGCATATCTCCTGGGTGCTGCTCACCGGCGAGTACGCCTACAAGATCAAGAAACCGATGAACTTCGGCTTCCTCGACTTCACCGACCTAGGCCAGCGCCAACATTTCTGTAACGAAGAGTTGCGCCTGAACCAGCGCCTGACCGACGGCCTGTACCTGGAGGTGCTGCCGCTGACCGGTAGCGTCGACGCACCGCAGATCGGTGGCGACGGCGAAGCCATCGAATACGCACTGAAGATGCGACAGTTCCCGCAGGGGCAGATGCTCAGCACCCTGCAGGCCAATGGCGAACTGAATGCCGCGCACATCGACCAGATGGCCCGGCAAATCGCCGAGTTCCACTTGCAAACGCCCAAGGTATCCGCCGAGCAGCCCTACGGCTCGCCTGAAAGCGTCATGGCGCCGGTCGAGCAGAACTTCGAGCAGATCCGCCCCTTCCTCAGCGACAAGGCCGACCTGCTGCAACTGGACAACCTGCAGGCTTGGGCCCGCAGCAGTTTCGAGCGGCTGCAAGGCCTGTTCGCCTCGCGCAAGGCCAATGGCTTCACCCGCGAGTGTCACGGCGACATCCATCTGGGCAACGCCACCCTGATCGACGGCCAGGTGGTGATCTTCGACTGCATCGAGTTCAACGAACCGTTCCGCATGACCGATGTCTGGGCGGACACCGGCTTCCTCGCCATGGACCTGGAAGATCGCGGCCTCAAGTGCCTGGCACGACGCTTCATCAGCCAATATCTGGAGCTGACCGGCGATTATGAAGGCCTGGAAGTGCTCAACTTCTACAAAGCCTATCGCGCCCTGGTACGGGCCAAAGTCGCGCTGTTCAGCATGCCGGCCAATGCCGACGGCGTGCAGCGGGCCACCACCCTGCGCACCTACCGCAACTACGCCAACCTGGCCGAAAGCTACAGCGCCATCCCTTCGCGGCTGCTGGCCGTTACCCATGGTGTCTCGGCAGTGGGCAAGAGCCACGTGGCAATGCGGCTGGTCGAGGCCTTGGGGGCCATTCGTGTGCGCTCCGATATCGAGCGCAAGCGCCTGTTCGGCGAACAGCCGCAAGAGAACGCCGGTCAGCTCACCTCCGGCATTTATGACCAGGATGCCAGTGCTGCCACATACCAACGTCTGCACGAAGTTGCAGCAACCGTTTTGCGCGCCGGCTTCCCGGTGGTGCTGGATGCCACCTACCTCAAGCATGAACAGCGGCAAGCTGCGGCAGACGTTGCCAGCCAGACCGGTGTACCGTTCCTGATCCTCGACTGCCACGCACCCGAGGCAGTCATCGCCAGCTGGCTGGAGCAGCGTCTGGCCGAAAACACCGACCCTTCTGATGCCACCCTGGACGTGGTAAAGGCACAGCAGGCCAGCCGTGAAGCCCTGGATGCGCAGGAGCTGGTGCAGAGCACCCGGGTCGATACCCAGGATGCTGGCAGCATGGACCAGGTGATCGAGCAGATTCGCCAGCGTTTGCCTGGCCTGTAAGTTCGCCGCTTTCCTGTACTGGCCCTATCGCCGGCAAGCCAGCTCCCACAGGTATACCATCGCCCTCAAGGCCAGCGGTGTTCCTGTGGGGGCTGCCTTGCCGGCGATGGGGCCAGAACAGGCTACTTCCCAAAGGCAGCTCATCGCCCCGATGGCAAAAGGCCGCGCATTTCTTAACCCCCGCTACACTCCTCTCTGACCTGCTCGCGATTTATCCTCCAATCCACGTTCAGCCATCGCAAGGAGGCTCGATGAACGATGAATTGCAGCACCTGAAGAACCTTGGCAAGACCTCTGCGCAGTGGCTGCATGCCGCCGGCATCCACAGTGCATCGGACCTGCGTCGCCTGGGTGCGGTGGGTGCATACCAGGCCGTAAAAACACGAGGGTTCCGCGCTTCCAAGGTGCTGTTGTACGCCATTGAAGGCGCCCTGCTGGACATGCACTGGAACGATTTGCCGCTCGAGCGCAAAGAAGCGCTCAATCAACAACTGGACGCGAAAAACCCTACGCAAAAAAATCCAAAATAATCGTGGAAAGGGGATTGACTACGAAATGAGAATCGTTATGATTATCACAACTGGTCGCGAGACTGGTTGGATAACCTAAGAGCCCCTGGTTCGGACTCTCAGATTATCTCCTCATCAGGCTAATCACGGTTATTGACCCGGCTTTTTGCCGGGTCTTTTTTTGCCTGTGGTTTTGTGCCGCCTGGCTTGGCTTTACCACCGTGCACACTACTGGCGAAACTGCGCGCAGTAATCCTGCTCCGGCGTCGCCGCCGTGTACCACACGTAATCAGCCTCGCCTGGCTCAACCTGCGCGCCCACCTCGGCCAGCAGCAATACCTTGCTCTCCCCCGACGCCCCCAGATCAGCCAGGTGCAAGGGTATGCCCAAGTCCTTGCGCACGTGATACGCCCCGGCAAACAGCAGCGCCGGCTGCGGCGCCGACAGCAAACGCTCGGCCATGCGCCGGTCGCGCTGCTGCTGCACGGCCAGCATCGCTGGCAACTGGTTTTCCGGCAGCATCCCGCAATGCCCGGCGCGTACCTGCTCCAGCAAGGCAGCCTTCACCGCTGGCACATTGGACCTTTCGCCGGTCAGCGAGGCGGGTTGTCGATAGGCTTGGCGCATCTCGCCAGGCGACAGGTTGGCCGCCAGCAGTGGCACTCTCTGCTGCAAGGCCTCACGCACTATCGGCCCGTACAGTTGCCAATCCCAACCGTCCTGCCAGGCCAGCGCTTTGGGCAAGTCTGCCGGCACGGGCTGCCCCTGAACCTTGTCGACCAGCGGTTGCTGTTCGGGCTGCAGCATTTCCAGCAAGAGGCTGCCTTGCACGCGCTGCCCCTGCAACGCGCGCAGCAGCCAAAGTTGCAGCGCGTGGTGGTCCGGGTTGTCGTGTTTTTCACCCACCAGCACACGGGGGGCGCCCGCCAGGCGCTGCACCAGTTGCTCTGGGCTGATCGCCTGGCCGCTGGCAAGGTCGATGATGTGCCCCAACTCGGCATGCGTAAGCCCCTCACTGCTCTGCCAAGGGGGCAACGGCGGCAGGCTGGCCTGGCAGCCACCCAGTGCCAACATCAGGCAAAGCGAGAAGCCGGACAGCAGCGGATGACGCATCGGCAATGCCTCCTAACGGGTGATGATCAGCGGATGCCCACGCTCTGGGTGCGCCTGCACCAGCACATCGATTCCGTAAACCGCTCTCAACGCCGCTGGCGTCAGCACCTCTTCGGGCGATGCAAACGCATGACTGCGCCCCTGCTCCAGCAACAGGATACGGTCACAGTAGCGCGCCGCCAGGTTCAGGTCATGCAGGATTACCAGCACAGCTGCGCCGCGGTCGGCAAAGCGGCGCACGGACTCCAGGGTGGTGTGCTGGTGCAGTGGGTCGAGCATCGAGGTCGGTTCGTCGAGCAGCAGCGTAGTCCCCTCCTCACCTGGCCACAGCTGCGCCATCACGCGGGCCAGGTGCACCCGCTGGCGTTCGCCACCGGACAACGCCAGGTAACTACGCTCCACCAGGTGCCAGGCATCCGCCGCCTGCAACGCCGCTTCGACAATTTCCGCATCGCGCCGCTGCCCGGTGCCATGGGGCATGCGCCCCATGCCCACCACTTCCACGACGCGGAACGAGAAACCCAGGCTGGACACCTGTGGCAATACGGCCAGGCGCCTGGCCCGCTCCTGCCCAGGCCAATCGGTGAGGGGCCGGCCCTGCAACGTCACCCGCCCCCGGTCGGGCACTAGCTCGCCACTCAGCACACCCAGCAGGCTGCTCTTGCCGGCACCGTTGGGGCCAAGCACGCCCACCACCTGCCCCGGGCTCAGCTGCAGATTGATACCGTGGAGCACCTCATTGCTTCCGCGCCGCAGGTGCAGGCCTTCGACTTGCAACATCAGCTGCGCCCTCGTATCAGCAGGACCAGAAAGAACGGCGCACCGATGAAGGCCGTGACAATACCAATCGGCAACTCGGCAGGTGCCAGCAGCAGCCGCGCCGCCAGGTCGGCGAACAGCATCAGCACGCCCCCCGCCAGCAACGAAGCCGGTAGCACCACGCGGTGATCAGGCCCGGCCAGCAGGCGCACCAGGTGCGGCACCACCAGGCCGATAAAACCGATCAGCCCCGCGGCAGCCACTGCCGCACCCACGCCCAGCGCCGTGCAGAACACCAGCTCGCGCTTGAGCCGCTCAACGTCAACGCCCAGGTGGCGCGCCTCCGACTCACCCAGTAACAGGGCATTCAGCGCCTTGGCCCGGCGTGGCAGCCATACCGCTACCCCCGCCGCCACCAGCAGCAACGGCCACAGCCGTTCGTAGCTGGCACCGTTCAGGCTGCCAAGGTTCCAGAACGTCAGCGTGCGCAGGGTGGCGTCGTCGGCCAGGTAAGAGAACAGCCCCACGGCCGCGCCACCCAGCGCAGTCATGGCCACGCCAGCCAGCAGCATGGTTGCGACGTTGGTCTGGCCATCGCGCCGGCCCAGACGGTAGACCAACGCGGTTACGCCAAGCCCCCCGACAAAAGCGCAGAACGACAGCAGATACGGCGCGAAAGCCTCCGGCATGCCGCCAAACCAGGCACCACCGACAATGGCGACCGCGGCACCCATCGCCGCCCCAGCGGCAACCCCCACAAGCCCTGGATCGGCCAGCGGGTTGCGGAACAGCCCCTGCATGGCCACGCCGGACAGCGCCAGCACCGCCCCCACCGCCAGCCCCAGCAAAGTCCGCGGCAGACGGATCTGGCCCAGGATCATCTCGGCCTGCTGCAGGCCGTCAGCCGCAATCGGCAGCCCCAGCAGGCGCAGGCCGGCGCGCAGGGTGTCGAACAACGGCAGGCTGACCGGCCCCAGGGCCAGCGACAGCCACACCGCCAACAGGCACAGCAGGCTCAGGCATATGAACAACGTACGTGGCTGGACCCGCTGTTTCATTGCGCGAAGCTGGCCTGGGCTGCCGGGTAGAAGGTGGCTGCCAACGACTGCAAGGTCGATGGCAGGCGTGGGCCAAGCCCGCCCACCAGCAGCGTCGGGTCCAGTGACACCAAGCGCTTCTCACGCACAGCCCGCGAGGCAGCCAGCGCGGGGTTTTCCTTCAACAGCGCCTGCAAGGCCTGCTCATCGGCCAGCGCCCGGTCGGAAAACACGATCACGTCCGGGTCCAACGCCGCCAAGGCTTCGTTGGAGAAGTTCTTGTAGCCTTGATGTTCTGCCAGGTTGTGCCCACCTGCCTGGCCCAGCAGCCAGTCACCCGCAGTGCCCTGCCCGGCGATCAGCGGCTTGGCCCCGGCGTGGCCGACCAGCAGTAGCACCCCAGGTGCCTTTTGCCCGGCCTGAGCCTGCTTGACCTTGGCCTGCACAGCCTCGATTTGCTGGTGATAACCCGCCGCCAACGCCGAAGCTTGCTGCTCTGCGCCAAGCAACTGCCCCAGATGCTTGAGGTTTTCATCCACCGCCGCGAGTTCGGCTTTGCTGGAGAACAACTCCACCTGCACACCGGCCTTGCGGATTTGCGCCAGAACCGGCGGCGGGCCCATTTCCTCGGTGCCCACCAGTACATCCGGGCGCAGGCTAAGAATGCCTTCAGCCGATAACTGCCGCTGGTAGCCCACGCTGGGCAGTGATTTCAGCGATGCCGGATGCTGGCTGGTGGTGTCCACACCGACAAGCCGTGCTTCACCGCCCAGTGCCGTTATCCACTCGCTCAGGGCGCCACCCGCGCTGACCCAGCGTTGCGGCAACTCGGCCGCCAGGGCCTGGGTGGAGAGCACAAGGCTTGCGCACAGGGCGAGCAAGGCGACTGGACGGCGCATCATCGGGTTCCTTCTGAGGGCGAGCCGCGCGCCTTGTGGCGGACGGCAGAACTGCGCACCATAGGTAGCCAGGCGCAGCGAATGCGGGCAATTTGATAATTATTCGCATTGACGCGTCAAGTCATCATCTGTTTCATGAGTCGTCCTCGCCATGCACTTGCTCTGTACCTCCCACGCCCTGGCCGAAGGCCAAAGCCGCGCCTTCAGCGTAGACGGCCTCGAACTGTTCGGCGTACGCCGCCAGGGCCAGGTGTACCTCTACCGCAACCGTTGCCCACACCGCGGCATCCCGCTGAACTGGGCGCAAGATGCATTTCTTGATGACAGCGCCAGCCTCATCCACTGCGCCCACCATGGCGCGCTATTTTTGATTGAAAGCGGCGAGTGCGTAGCCGGGCCCTGCGAAGGTGAGCAATTGCTGGCCCTGGGCTGTCACGAGGACAGCCAGGGCATCTGGCTTATGGCGTAATCAGCACCGGCAGGCGGCGATCAACAACAATGCCTTCGGCATCCAGACGGGTGCCGTAGGCCAGCACCTCCACGCCGTCCGCCACCGCCGCACGCAGGGCCTGGGCATAGGCTGCGTCGATTTCCTCAGCTGGGCGTACCGCGTCGATGCCCGTCAGGTTCACGCAATACAACTGCACCGCCCGTACACCCTGGCGGGCCAATTTCGCCAGCTCGCGCAGGTGCTTGGCACCGCGCTGTGTCACCGCATCGGGGAAGGCTGCAACTGTGCTGTCGGGGTAGCCCAAGGTCACGCTCTTGACCTCGACGTACGCGGGGGCACCGTCGAACTCCAGGCGAAAGTCGATGCGGCTGCTTTCGTCACCGTACGCCACTTCGCGCTTGAGCGCGGTGAACCCGGCGAGTTCGGTGATGACGCCGGCCCGCAGTGCCTCTTCGACCAGCGCGTTGGCACGCCCGGTGTTCACGCAGGCCAACCGCCCCTGCGGGGTTTCGCTGATTTCCCAGGTGCCCGGCAGTTTGCGCTTGGGGTCGTTGGAGCGGCTGAACCACACCTGCCCGCCTTCACGCATGCAGTTGAGCATCGAGCCGGTGTTCGGGCAGTGAATAGTCAGCTGTTCGCCGCTGGCCAGTTCGATGTCCGCCAGAAAGCGCTTGTAACGGCGCAGCAGGCGGCCCTGTTCGAGTGGGGGATAGAACTGCATCAGCCTTGCCAGCTCCGCAGGCCACGGGCAATGCGCTGCACCGCCTCTTCCAGGCGCGGCAGGCTCTGGGTGTAGGCAAAGCGCACATGGTGCCCGGCCAGGTGGCGGCCGAAGTCCAGGCCCGGCGTAAAGGCCACGTGCTCGGTTTCCAGGAAATGCCGGCAGAAGGCAAACGCATCACCGCCAAAGGCACTGATGTCGGCATACAGGTAAAACGCCCCCTGCGGCTCGACGGCAATGCGGAAGCCCAATTCGCGCAGGGCGGGCAACAGATAGTCGCGACGGCGGGCGAACTCGGCCCGGCGTTCTTCGAAAATGGCCAGGCTCTCGGGCTGGAAGCAGGCCAGCGCGGCATGCTGGGCCATGCTCGGTGCACTGATGTAAAGGTTCTGCGCCAGCTTCTCCAGGTCGCCCACCGCGCCGGGTGGGGCTACCAGCCAGCCAAGGCGCCAACCAGTCATGCCGTAATACTTGGAAAAACTATTCAGGACGAACGCCGAGTCGTCGACTTCCAGCACGCTTGGCGCGTCCATGCCATAAGTGAGGCCATGGTAGATTTCGTCCACTACCAGGTGGCCGTGTCGCTCATGGGTGGCCTTTGCAAGGCTGGCCAACTCTTCGCGCCCCAGCACGGTACCGGTCGGGTTAGCCGGCGACGCGACCAGTGCACCGACGGTGTCCTTGTCCCAGTAGCGCTCGACCAGGTCGGCAGTCAGCTGGTAATTCACCTCCGGGCCCACTGGCACCAGCTGCGCCCCGCCCTCGACCAGCCGCAGGAAGTGGCGATTGCACGGGTAACCCGGGTCGGCCAGCAACCAGTGCTTGCCCGGGTCGACCAGCAGGCTGCTGGCCAGCAGCAACGCGCCAGAACCACCTGGGGTAATCAGGATGCGCTGCGGGTCGATATTCAAGCCATAACGCTGGCCATAGAAGCCGGCAATCGCTTCGCGCAGTGCCGGCAGGCCGCGTGCGGCGGTATAGCGGGTGTGCCCGGCGGCCAGTGCCGCTTGGCCGGCAGCCACGATCGGCGCAGCCGTAGTGAAGTCCGGCTCGCCGATTTCCAGGTGGATCACGTCGTGCCCGGCCGCCTGCAACTCGTTGGCCCGGGCCAGCAGCGCCATGACGTGGAAGGGTTCGATGGCGCGGCTGCGCGCACTGTAGGGGTGGGCCATGACCTTCTCTCAATTGCGTCTAAACTGGAGATTCTACCTCTGCACGCCAACGAACGTACGGCTCGCGCCGATGTCAATAAGCAGGATCGGGCGGGGTAGCGCACCCCCGATCTATCTGGTAAGTTCGGCGGCTCGCAGTCGCAGGGCCGGCGGTCGCCGGGGATGGAGCATCCTGCGCATTGGATCAGATGAGTGAGAGGCGGTCTATTCATGTCCACCGTAGAAAAGCAAAAAACCGGTCAAACCATGTACGGTGTCGAGCCCTATAAAGAGACCAAGGGCGAAGAGTACATGGGTGAGCCCATGAAGAAGCACTTCACCAAGCTTCTCAATGCCTGGAAAGGCGAGCTCATGCAGAGTGTGGATCGCACCGTAGACCACATGAAGGATGAAGCTGCGAACTTCCCGGACCCGGCCGACCGTGCCAGCCAGGAAGAAGAATTTGCACTTGAGCTGCGCAACCGTGATCGCGAGCGCAAGCTGATCAAGAAAATCGACAAGACCCTGCAGAAGATCCAGGACGAAGATTACGGCTGGTGCGAATCGTGCGGCATCGAAATCGGCCTGCGCCGCCTGGAAGCACGTCCGACCGCCGACCTGTGCTTCGACTGCAAGGAAATCGCCGAGAAAAAGGAAAAAACGGTCGGCAAAGGCTGATCTTTCTTCCACCTGAACGGGGCGCTTGATGCGCCCCGTTTCATTTATATGCCCAGCCTGACCATGACCGACTCCAGCTACATCGGGCGCTTCGCCCCCACCCCCAGCGGCTTCCTGCACTTCGGCTCGCTAGTCGCCGCCCTCGCCTCCTGGCTCGATGCTCGTGCCGTCAACGGCCGCTGGCTGCTGCGCATGGAAGACACCGACCCACCCCGGGAAATGCCCGGGGCCCGTGATGCCATCCTGCAGACCCTGGAGCGTTACGGGCTGGAATGGGATAGCGAAGTGGTGTTCCAGAGCCAGCGGCACGATGCCTATGCCGCAGTAGTCGACCGCCTGTTAAACATGGGCCTGGCCTATGCCTGCACCTGCTCGCGCAAGCAACTGGAGGGTTACAACGGCATCTACCCAGGCCTGTGCCGCAACGCCGGCCATGCCCGAGAAGGCGCGGCGATCCGCTTGCGCGTGCCAGAGCTGATCTACCGCTTTACCGACCGGGTGCAAGGCGACTACCAGCAGCACCTGGGACGTGAGG
Source organism: Pseudomonas sp. TSO6 (assembly GCF_056098905.1). NCBI lineage: Bacteria > Pseudomonadati > Pseudomonadota > Gammaproteobacteria > Pseudomonadales > Pseudomonadaceae > Pseudomonas > Pseudomonas sp. TSO6. The sequence goes on from NZ_JBLZWV010000067.1 coordinate 20,340, forward strand.
TGGGCGACTTCGTCATCCAGCGCCGCGACGGGCTGTATGCGTACCAGCTGGCGGTGGTGCTGGACGATGCCTGGCAGGGTGTTACCGACATCGTGCGTGGCGCCGACCTGCTCGACAACACCCCGCGTCAGCTGTACCTGCAGGAACTGCTGGGCTTTTCGCAGCCTCGCTACCTGCATATTCCGCTGATCGTGCAGCCGGATGGGCACAAGCTGGGCAAGTCGTACCGCTCGCCCCCCCTGCAGGCGGAGCATGCTACACCGCTGCTGTTGCGGGCATTGCGGGCACTGGGGCAGGAAGCAGACCCCGATTTGCTGCTGGCAACGCCGGCTGAAGTGTTGGCGATAGCCCGCCAGCAGTGGCGGCCGGAGGCGATTGCGCAGCGCACCACGGTGCCTGAGGCTGATTTGCGCTGAGGCAGGCCCGGCCCTTTCGCGGGTAAACCTGCTCCCACAGGTTCTTCACAGGTTTCGAAGGCGGTGCCGTTCTGTGGGAGCGGGTTTACCCGCGAAATGGCCAGCACAGGCAAACCAACCCTCAAAAACAAAAGCCCAATAATTTCAAAACCTTGGCTAACGCAATGGATTCCCGCTAGCATCCCCCCCGCCATTTGCGCCAATAATAAGTCCAAGCCCGCAGCGCCCAACCATCGAGGCCAGCATGTACATCTATCGTTTGGTCCTGCTTCTGGTCGTGGGGATCTACCTGTTCTCCCCGGCCATCATGGACTGGTGGATCGAACCGACCGGAGCCTGGTACCGCCCCTACCTGCTCTGGCTGATCCTGATCGTCGTCACCTTCATCCTGCAGAGCCAACGAGATGCCGATGAGCTTTAGCCTGACCCAGATGATCCTGATCAGCGCCGGGTACCTCATGGTGCTGTTTGGCGTGGCCTGGATCAGCGAGCGGGGATTGATCCCGCGTTCGATCATTCGCCACCCGCTCACCTACACCCTGTCGCTGGGCGTGTACGCCAGTGCCTGGGCCTTCTATGGCTCGGTAGGCCTGGCCTACCAGTATGGCTACGGCTTCCTTGCCTGTTACCTGGGGGTGTCCGGCGCGTTCCTGCTGGCACCGGTGCTGCTGTACCCGATCCTCAAGATCACCCGCACCTACCAGCTGTCATCGCTGGCCGACCTGCTGGCGTTTCGCTTCCGCAGCACCTGGGCCGGGGCACTCACCACCATCATCATGCTGATCGGCGTGCTGCCGTTGCTGGCGTTGCAGATCCAGGCGGTGGCTGACTCGATCAGTATCCTCACCGGTGAGCCGGTCAAGGCCAGGGTGGCCTTCGCCTTCTGTACGCTGATCATCCTGTTCACCATCTTCTTCGGCTCGCGGCACATCGCCACGCGCGAAAAACACGAAGGCCTGGTGTTTGCCATCGCCTTCGAGTCGGTGATCAAGTTGCTGGCCCTGGGTGGTATCGGGCTTTACGCCCTGTACGGCGTATTCGGCGGCCCGCACGAGCTGGAAGTGTGGCTACTGCAGAACCAGACCGCCCTGGCCGCGCTGCACACCCCCCTGCAGGAAGGCCCATGGCGCACCCTGCTGCTGGTGTTCTTCGCCTCGGCCATCGTCATGCCGCACATGTACCACATGGCCTTCACCGAAAACCTCAACCCGCGCTCGCTGGTCAGTGCCAGCTGGGGCCTGCCGCTGTTCCTGCTGCTGATGAGCCTGGCCGTGCCGCTGGTGCTGTGGGCTGGCCTGCGCCTGGGCGCCACTACCAACCCCGAGTACTTCACCCTGGGCCTGGGGATTGCCGCCAACAACGAAGCATTGGCACTGCTGGCCTACGTCGGCGGTTTGTCGGCCGCCAGCGGCCTGATCATCGTCACCACCCTGGCGCTGTCGGGCATGGCCCTCAACCACCTGGTGCTGCCGCTGTACCAGCCCCCGGCCGAAGGCAATATCTACCGTTGGCTGAAGTGGACCCGCCGCGCGCTGATCGTCGCCATCATCACCGCCGGCTTCATGTTCTACCTGACCCAGAACAACCACCAGAGCCTGGCCAACCTGGGCATCGTCGCCTTCGTCGCCACCCTGCAGTTCCTGCCGGGCGTGCTGTCGGTGCTGTACTGGCCCACCGCCAACCGCCGCGGTTTCATCGCCGGGCTGCTGGCCGGCACCCTGGTGTGGATGGTGACCATGCTGCTGCCGCTGCTGGGCAATCTGCAGGGCTTCTACATCCCGCTGCTGGACATGATCTATGTGCTGGACGATACCAGCTGGCACATGGCGGCCATTGCCTCGCTGGCGGCCAACGTTTTGCTGTTCACCCTGATCTCGCTGTTCACCAACGCCAGCACAGAGGAAGTCAGCGCGGCCGAAGCCTGCGCCGTGGACAACGTACGCCGCCCGCAGCGGCGCGAGCTGCACGCCGCCTCGCCGCAGGAGTTCGCCACCCAACTGGCCAAGCCGCTGGGCGCCAAGGCTGCACAAAAGGAAGTGGAACAGGCCCTGCGTGACCTCTACCTGCCGTTCGACGAGCGTCGCCCCTACGCCTTGCGTCGCCTGCGCGACCGCATCGAGGCCAACCTGTCAGGCCTGATGGGGCCGAGCGTGGCGCAGGACATGGTCGAAACCTTCCTGCCGTACAAGTCCGGTAACGAAAACTACGTGACCGAAGACATCCACTTCATCGAAAGCCGCCTGGAAGACTATCACTCGCGCCTGACCGGCCTGGCCGCCGAGCTCGATGCCCTGCGCCGTTACCACCGCCAGACCCTGCAGGAGCTGCCCATGGGCGTCTGCTCGCTGGCCAAGGACCAGGAAATCCTGATGTGGAACAAGGCCATGGAAGAGCTGACCGGCATCGCCGCCAAGCACGTGGTCGGCTCGCGCCTGCTTACCATCGACGAACCGTGGCGGGGCCTGCTGCAAGGTTTCATCAACCTGCCCGACGAACACCTGCACAAGCAGCGCCTGGCACTGGACGGGCAGCCGCGCTGGCTGAACCTGCACAAGGCCGCCATCGACGAGCCGTTGGCCCCCGGTAACAGCGGCCTTGTGCTGCTGGTGGAAGACCTTACCGAAACACAGGCCCTGGAAGACAAGCTGGTGCACTCCGAGCGCCTGGCCAGCATCGGCCGCCTGGCCGCCGGCGTGGCCCACGAAATCGGCAACCCGATTACCGGCATCGCCTGCCTGGCGCAGAACCTGCGCGAGGAACGCGAAGGCGATGGCGAAATCATCGAGCTGTCCAGCCAGATCCTCGACCAGACCAAGCGTGTGTCGCGCATCGTCCAGTCGTTGATGAGCTTCGCCCATGCCGGCGGGAGCCACCAGAACAGCGAAGAACCGGTGTGCCTGGCCGAAGTCGCGCAGGACGCCATCGGTCTGCTGGCCTTGAACCGGCGCAATTTCGAAGTACAGTTCTTCAACCTCTGCAACCCGGATCACTGGGCCGAAGGGGACCCGCAGCGCCTGGCCCAGGTGCTGATCAACCTGCTCTCCAACGCGCGCGACGCATCAAAGCCCGGCAGCGCCGTGCGCGTGCGCAGTGAAGTCAGCGAGCACACCGTCGATCTGATCGTCGAGGATGAGGGCAGCGGGATACCGAAGAACATCATGGACCGCCTGTTTGAACCGTTCTTCACCACCAAGGACCCGGGCGAGGGAACCGGACTAGGGCTCGCTCTGGTCTATTCCATCGTGGAAGAGCATTATGGGCAAATCACCATCGACAGCCCGGCCGATATCGAACGGCAACGTGGCACCCGGATCCGCGTGACCCTGCCCCGGCATGTCGTAGCGACGTCCCCTGAAATTCGAGACCGTCGAGAGAATTGAATCAATGCCGCACATTCTGATCGTCGAAGACGAAACCATCATCCGCTCGGCCTTGCGTCGCCTGCTCGAGCGGAACCAGTACCAGGTCAGCGAAGCCGGCTCGGTGCAGGAAGCCCAGGAACGCTTCAGCATTGCCACCTTCGACCTGATCGTCAGCGACCTGCGCCTGCCAGGCGCACCCGGCACCGAGCTGATCAAGCTCGGCCAGGGCACCCCGGTGCTGATCATGACCAGCTACGCCAGCCTGCGCTCGGCGGTGGACTCGATGAAAATGGGCGCGGTGGACTACATCGCCAAGCCTTTCGACCACGACGAGATGCTGCAGGCCGTGGCGCGCATCCTGCGCGACCGGCAGAACGCCCCGGCTGCCGCATCGGCTGCCGAGCCACGCGCCACCAATGGCAAGACCGCACCGGCCGACAAAGGCAGCGCGGCTGCGGCCAATGGCGAAATCGGCATCATCGGCTCGTGTCCGCCGATGCAGGACATGTACAGCAAGATCCGCAAGGTAGCGCCTACCGACTCCAACGTACTGATCCAGGGCGAGTCGGGTACCGGTAAAGAGCTGGTGGCCCGTGCCCTGCACAACCTGTCGCGCCGGGCCAAGGCACCGATGATCTCGGTGAACTGCGCCGCCATCCCCGAGACACTGATCGAGTCCGAACTGTTCGGTCACGAAAAAGGCGCCTTCACGGGCGCCAGCGCCGGGCGTGCCGGTCTGGTAGAAGCCGCCGACGGCGGCACGCTGTTCCTCGACGAAATCGGCGAACTGCCACTGGAGGCCCAGGCCCGCCTGCTGCGCGTGCTGCAGGAAGGCGAGATTCGCCGGGTAGGTTCGGTGCAATCGCAAAAGGTCGATGTGCGCCTGATCGCCGCGACCCACCGCGACCTGAAGAACCTGGCCAAGGCCGGCCAGTTCCGCGAGGACCTTTACTACCGCCTGCACGTGATCGCGCTGAAACTGCCTGCCCTGCGCGAGCGCGGCAGCGACGTCAACGAGATCGCCAGCGCCTTCCTGGCGCGCCAGAGGGCGCGTATCGGCCGCGACGACCTGCACTTCTCGGCCGAGGCCGAGCAAGCCATTCGTCATTACAGCTGGCCGGGTAACGTGCGGGAGCTGGAGAACGCCGTGGAGCGCGCGGTGATCCTCAGCGAGAGCGCAGAAATTTCTGCCGAACTGCTGGGCATCGACATCGAGCTGAGCGACCTGGAAGAGGACGAAATCCTCAACAGCGCCCTGGTGGTGGCCAGTGCTGCCAATGCCAGCCATGAGCCGACCGAGGACCTGTCACTGGAAGACTACTTCCAGCACTTTGTGCTTGAGCACCAGGACCACATGACCGAGACCGAACTGGCACGCAAGCTTGGCGTCAGCCGCAAGTGCCTGTGGGAACGCCGCCAGCGCCTGGGCATTCCACGGCGCAAGAGCAACGCTACCAGCGAGTAATTCACCCTGCCCAGTGTTCGCCGCAGCAAGTGCGGCGCTCGATCTCACAGGCGCTGAACGGGGTGTGGCGAACACATCTGGCCCGGAAACACCCCAGGTAACACATCAGTTCCCACAAAAATCTGTTACCCAACCTTTCCGCCGTAACAGTTCCCGAGGTGTACGGTAACGAAATCGCCCCGATTTCAGCCCGCAGAATTTTGCCAAAACCGCTCAACCCCTTGATTTTGCTGGGTTTGCAAAAGTTGGCACGGCACCTGCTATATGCTTAGTACAAAAACAATAACAAGCACTGCAACCTAAAATAAGAACAAGACGAAACGGCTCACGCACAATAAAAACAAGACGGCGGAGGCGCAGCTAACTGATTCTTTTGGAGAGGATGCGTGTTTGGGGCTTGCCCCACGACCAGGCAGAGAACAACAAAAACTGCACTAAAAAGCAGCGCCTGAACTGGTTGGATCGATAGATCAACGTGACATCAGCGGCCAAAGCAATCCGTTTGCTCTTAACCCCTGGATTGGGGGTCGTCCACAAGCTTCGAGATTTGTGGACAGGGCACTCAACAAAAACAAAAAGCCCAGTAAAAAAACAATAAGAGCACGCAACGACTTCTTGGGGAGCTTAGGCTCCCCTTGTCGTTTCTACCCTTCTGGCAGCCATCCTGCTACCCGCCTACACCATTCCCCGAGTAAATGCTAGAATCCCCGCCCATCATGCGGCCATTCTCCTATTGTTGGCCGAACATTCCTTCACACAGTGCATCCCATGCTGAAGAAGCTGTTCCAGTCTTTCCGCCCGCCCGTACCGGGCCCGCACCACAGGCGCACCACGCCTGAGGTGATCAACAAGAGCCAGCACTCGCTGCAGCGCCACCAGTTCAGCCGTCACGCGGTGAACATCGTGGAACGCCTGCAGAGCGCCGGCTACCAGGCTTACCTGGTCGGTGGCTGTGTCCGCGACCTGATGCTGGGCATCACGCCGAAGGACTTCGACGTCGCCACCAGCGCCACCCCCGAACAGGTCCGTGCCGAGTTCCGTAACGCGCGCATCATTGGTCGCCGCTTCAAGCTGGTTCACGTGCATTTCGGCCGTGAGATCATCGAAGTTGCCACCTTCCGTGCCCCCCACTCGGAAGACGATCAGGGCGACAGCCACCGTTCGTCGCACAATTCCAGTGGCCGCATCCTGCGTGACAACGTGTACGGCACCTTGGAAGAAGACGCGCAACGTCGCGACTTCACCATCAATGCCCTGTACTACGATCCGGTCAGCGAGCGCATTCTCGATTACGCCAATGGTGTACACGATGTACGCAACCGCCTGCTGCGGCTGATCGGCGACCCGACCCACCGCTACCAGGAAGACCCGGTGCGCATGCTGCGCGCGGTGCGTTTCGCCGCCAAGCTGGACTTCGGTATCGAGAAGCACACGGTCCAGCCGATCCGCGAACTGGCCCCGCTGCTGCGCGAGATCCCGCCGGCACGGCTGTTCGAGGAATGCCTCAAGCTGTTCCTCTCCGGCCAAGGCGCCATCGCCTTCGAAATGCTGGTCGACCTGCAGCTGTTCGAGCCATTGTTCCCGGCCAGTGCACACGCCCTGGACGAGCGCCCGACCTACGCCCACACACTGATCAGCCAGGCGTTGCAAAACACCGACCTGCGCGTGAAGCAGGGCAAACCGGTAACCCCGGCGTTCCTGTTCGCTGCGCTGCTGTGGCCAGCCCTGCCGGCCCGTGTACTGCACCTGCAAAACCAGGGCGTGCCGCCGATCCCGGCCATGAACGGCGCGGCACACGACCTGATCGCCGAGCAATGCGCGCGCATCGCCATTCCCAAGCGCTTCACCCTGCCGATCCGCGAGATCTGGGACATGCAGGAGCGCCTGCCACGGCGCAGCGGCAAACGCGCCGACCTGCTGCTGGACAACCCACGCTTCCGCGCCGGTTACGACTTCCTGCTGCTGCGTGAAAGCGCCGGGGAAGAGACCGACGACCTCGGCCAGTGGTGGACCGACTACCAGGATGCCAACGACAGCGAGCGCCGCGAGATGATCCGCGAGCTGGGCAGCCGTGACGAAGGCACCGGTGCCGGCCCGCGCAAACGCAAACGCAGCGCCAGCAAACGCAAGCGCGGTGGCGACGAGGCGCCCGAGTGAAGACTCGCGCCTACGTCGGCCTGGGCAGCAACCTGGACGCACCTGTCGAGCAACTGCGCAGTGCCTTGCAGGCGCTGGACCAGGTCGAGCAGACCCGCTTGGTGGCGGCTTCGGCCCTGTACACCAGCGATTCGCTGCTGCCCGGTCAACCGCGTTACACCAACGCTGTCGCCGCCCTGGACACCGCATTGCCGCCACTGGCGCTGCTCGAAGCACTGCAAGCCATCGAAAACGGCCAGGGCCGCGTGCGCAAGGAGCGCTGGGGCCCGCGCACGCTGGACCTGGACATCCTGCTGTTCGGTGACCAGGTACTCGACGAGCCACGCCTTAAAGTGCCGCATTACCACATGCATGCCCGGCCTTTCGTGTTGTACCCACTGGCCGAACTGGTACCGGACGATTTCCACCTGGCCGATGGCCGCGCCCTTGCGCAACTGCTCGACGACTGCCCGTTCGTCGGCCTTGAACGCCTGTAAACCGGGCGTTCCAGCCTTGCCCGCTGGCACGGTAACGCCAGTAACACCCTGATCGTAACAATGCGGTAACAGGGTGATTGACTTCCCCCACCTCGCTCACGACTATAGGCGTCCCGTGTGGCACCAAAGTGCCGCATACCCGTATTTAGGCCCGGACGGACCTGTGCCCGAACATCACGCGCGATGATGTGCCGCTCCGGAAGATGACTACACGCGTTGAATGCAGTCGTTTTTTACAGCGCCTGAACGAGGATTTTCCGACATGCCTGAAGTAACCCTTACCACCCTCAATGGCCTCAAGGCCAAGGGTGAAAAAATCACCATGCTGACCTGCTATGACGCGACCTTCGCCAAGGCCGCCAGCCAGGCCGGCATCGAAGTGTTGCTGGTTGGCGACTCGCTGGGGATGGTCCTGCAGGGCCACGACAGCACCCTGCCGGTCACCACGGCGGACATGGCCTACCACACCGCCAGCGTCAAACGCGGCAACGACGGCGCGCTGATCCTCGCCGACCTGCCGTTCATGGCCCACGCCACCCCGGAGCAAGCCTTTGCCAACAGCGCCACGCTGATGCAGGCTGGCGCCCACATGGTCAAGATCGAAGGCGCCGCATGGCTGGCCGAAACCATCCGTCTGCTGGCTGAGCGCGGCGTGCCGGTGTGTGCGCACATGGGCCTGACTCCGCAGACCGTCAACGTGCTGGGCGGCTACAAGGTGCAAGGCCGCCAGGAAGCCCAGGCCCGCCAGATGCGCGCCGACGCCATCGCCCTGGAACAGGCCGGCGCGGCCATGCTGCTGCTCGAATGCGTGCCCAGCGAACTGGCGGCAGAGATTACCAATGCCGTGGGCATTCCGGTGATCGGCATTGGCGCCGGCAGCGCCACCGATGGCCAGGTGCTGGTACTGCACGACATGCTCGGCCTGTCGCTGACCGGCCGGGTGCCGAAGTTCGTGAAGAACTTCATGCAAGGCCAGCCTGATATCCACAGCGCCCTCGTCGCTTACGTCGAGGCGGTAAAGCAGGTCAGCTTCCCAGGTAGCGAACACGGGTTCAGTGCATGAATACAGTCAAGACCGTCCGCGAATTGCGCGCCGCCGTCGCCCGCGCTCGTGGTGAAGGCAAGCGCATCGGCTTCGTACCGACCATGGGCAACCTGCACAGCGGCCACGCGGCCCTGGTGACCAAGGCTGCGCAGCGCGCCGATTTCGTGGTGGCCAGCATCTTCGTCAACCCGCTGCAGTTTGGCGCCAACGAAGACCTCGACAAGTACCCGCGCACCCTGGCCGCCGACCAGGAGCGCCTGCTGCAGGCGGGCTGCAACCTGCTGTTCGCGCCCAGCGCCGAAGAGATGTACCCCGACGGCATGAGCGTGCAAACCCGCGTCAGTGTGCCCCACCTTTCCGAAGGCCTGTGTGGCGCCAGCCGGCCCGGGCATTTCGAAGGTGTGGCCACCGTAGTCAGCAAGCTGTTCAACATGGTCCAGCCTGACCTTGCCGTGTTCGGTGAAAAGGACTTCCAGCAGCTGGCGGTGATCCGCGCCATGGTGCGCGACCTGAACATGCCGATTCAGATCATAGGCGAGCCCACTGTGCGCGCCGAAGATGGCCTGGCGCTGTCGTCGCGCAATGGCTACCTCACGCCGGAGCAGCGTGCGATCGCGCCAGTGCTGTACCGCACGTTGCAGCACATTGCAGAGGCCATCGGCCGTGGCCAACGGGACTTTGCCGCGTTGGTCGCTGATGGGCAGGCGCAGCTGAGTGCGGCGGGGTTGCGCACGGATTATCTAGAGGTGCGCCATGCCGTGAGCCTGCGCCCGGCCGTGATCGATGACCGGGACCTGGTGGTGATTGCGGCGGCTTACCTGGGTAACACCAGGTTGATCGACAACCTTTACCTGCATGTGGAAGAGAAGACCGCGTAACGGCCTGGGGCTGCTATGCAGCCCATTCGCGGGCATGCCCGCTCCCACAGGCGCCCCCAAAATCACCCTGTCATACCCATTCCCAGCGCGTGGGCTTTGCCTATAATGATGCCAGCCTGAACCCGGCAATGACTGCCGTGTCCAAGGCATCACCACGCACCAAGGGAACCCCGCGCAATGGCGTATTACCGTACTCCCCACGATGTGACGGCCCTGCCCGCCTGGCAGGCGCTTCAGCAACACCGCGACGCCATGCAAGGCTTCAGCATGCGCGAAGCCTTCGCCGCCGATGCCCAACGCTTCGACCAGTTCTCCCTGAGCTGCTGCGGCCTGTTCCTCGACTACTCGAAAAACCTGATCACCGAACAAAGCCGCGACCTGCTGGTGAACCTGGCCAATGAAGTGGGCCTGCAAGACGCCATCAAGTCGATGTTCAGCGGCGAAATCATCAACGCCTCCGAAGGCCGCCCGGTGCTGCACACTGCCCTGCGCCGGCCCGTGGGCGACAAGCTCAGCGTCAACGGCGTGAACGTCATGCCGGAAGTACACAAGGTACTCAACCAGATCACCGAACTGGTCGGGCGCATCCACGACGGCCTGTGGCGCGGCTACAGCGAAAAGCCCATCACCGACGTGGTCAATATCGGCATCGGTGGCTCGTTCCTTGGCCCTGAGCTGGTTTCCGAGGCGCTGCTGCCCTACGCCCAGCGTGGCGTACGCTGCCACTACCTGGCCAACATCGACGGCAGCGAGTTCCACGAACTGTCGGCCAACCTGCGCGCCGAAACCACCCTGTTCATCGTCTCGTCGAAGTCGTTCAACACCCTCGAGACCCTGAAAAACGCCATGGCCGCGCGCACCTGGTACCTGGCCCAGGGCGGCTCGGAAGCCGAGCTGTACCGCCACTTCATCGCGGTTTCCAGCAACAAGGCCGCCGCCGTGGCCTTTGGTATTCGCGAAGAGAACATCTTCCCGATGTGGGACTGGGTGGGTGGGCGCTATTCGCTGTGGTCGGCCATCGGCCTGCCAATCGCCCTGGCCATCGGCACAGCCAACTTCAAGGAACTGCTGTCCGGTGCCCACACCATGGACCAGCACTTCCAGACCGCGCCGTTCGACAAGAACATGCCGGTGCTGCTGGCCCTGCTGGGCGTGTGGTATGGCAACTTCTGGGGCGCGAACAGCCACGCGATCCTGCCGTACGACCACTACCTGCGCAACATCACCAAGCACCTGCAGCAGCTGGACATGGAGTCCAACGGCAAGAGCGTGCTACAGGACGGCACCCCCGTGAAAACCGATACCGGCCCGGTGATCTGGGGCGGGGTCGGCTGTAACGGCCAGCACGCCTACCACCAGTTGTTGCACCAGGGCACCCAGCTGATTCCGGCCGACTTCATCGTACCAGTGGTGAGCTTCAACCCGGTGGCCGACCACCACCAGTGGCTGTACGCCAACTGCCTGTCGCAGAGCCAGGCGCTGATGCAGGGCAAGACCCGTGAAGAAGCCGAGGCCGAACTTCGCAGCAAAGGCCTTAACGAAGCGGACATCGCGAAGCTGGCCCCGCACAAGGTGATCCCGGGCAACCGCCCGAGCAACACCTTGGTTGTGGAGCGCATCAGCCCACGCCGCCTGGGCGCACTGGTGGCAATGTACGAGCACAAAGTGTTCGTGCAGAGCGTGATCTGGGGTATCAACGCCTTTGACCAATGGGGTGTGGAACTGGGCAAAGAGCTGGGCAAGGGTGTTTACCAACGCCTGGTCGGCACCCTGGAAGACAGCGCCGAAGACGGCTCTACCCAAGGCCTGATCAACTACTTCCGCGGCCGTCACCGCGGTTGATCCAACGCCTGTACGGGCCGCTTCGCGGGTAAACCCGCTCCCACAGGAATTGCACAGGTTTCAAGAATTGTGCGGTCCCTGTGGGAGCGGGTTCACCCGCGAAGAGGTCAGCACAGGTTGAACACCGCTCCCAGCTACACTGTCCTATCGAATAGCCGTTGCAGTCCATCGCCCCTTACAAGAGCAGGACCACCCGCCATGTTCGATATCCACAATTACCCCCAGGCCCTGGCCGTCAGCCAATCCGCCGCCCTCACCCCCGACGAATACCGTCGCCTCTACCGCCAGTCGGTCGACTACCCTGACACCTTCTGGGCCGAACAAGCCAAACGCCTGGACTGGATCAAGCCCTGGTCGAGCGTGCAGCAATGCGACCTGAACACCGGCAAAGCCCGCTGGTTCGACGGTGCACAACTGAACGTCAGCTACAACTGCATCGACCGTCACCTGGCCCAGCGCAGCGAGCAGACCGCCCTGCTGTGGGAAGGCGATGACCCGAAAGATGCAAAGACCATCACCTACCGCGAACTGTACCGTCAGGTCTGCCGCCTGGCCAACGCACTGAAAGCACGCGGGGTTAAAAAAGGCGACCGGGTATGCATCTACATGCCGATGATCCCCGAGGCTGCCTTCGCCATGCTCGCCTGCACCCGCATCGGTGCCATCCACTCGGTGGTGTTCGGCGGTTTCTCCCCCGACGCCCTGCGTGACCGAATACTCGACGCCGACTGCCGCACGGTGATCACCGCCGACGAAGGCGTGCGGGGTGGCAAGCGCATCCCGCTGAAGCAGAACGTCGACAAGGCCCTGGCCAGTTGCCCGGCAGTCAGCAGTGTATTCGTGGTGCGCCGCACCGGCGGCGATGTCAGTTGGGCCGAAGGCCGCGACCTCTGGTACCACGAGGCAACCGACAACGCCGGCGACGACTGCATCCCCGAACCGATGGAAGCCGAAGACCCGCTGTTCATCCTCTACACCTCAGGCAGCACCGGCAAACCCAAGGGCGTGCTGCACACCACCGGCGGGTACCTGTTGCAGGCGACGATGACCTTCAAGGTGGTGTTCGATTACCGCGACGGCGAGGTGTTCTGGTGCACCGCCGACGTCGGCTGGGTCACCGGCCACAGCTACATCGTCTATGGCCCGCTGGCCAATGGCGCAATCTCACTGATGTTCGAAGGCGTGCCCAGCTACCCGGACACCTCGCGCTTCTGGCAAGTGGTGGACAAGCACAAGGTGAACATCTTCTACACCGCCCCAACCGCCCTGCGTGCCCTGATGCGCGAGGGTTCTGCACCGCTACAAAGTACCTCGCGCAAAAGCCTGCGCCTGCTGGGCAGCGTCGGCGAGCCGATCAACCCCGAAGCCTGGGAATGGTATTTCGAGGAAGTCGGGCAAAAGCGCTGCCCCATCGTCGATACCTGGTGGCAGACCGAAACCGGCGGCATCATGCTCACCCCGCTTCCCGGCTCGCAGTCACTCAAGCCCGGTTGCGCCACCCAGCCCATGTTCGGCGTGCAACCGGTACTGCTGGACGAAAAAGGCAAGCTGATCGAAGGCCCCGGCGCCGGCCTGCTGGTGATCAAGGCCAGCTGGCCGGGTCAGATCCGCAGCGTCTATGGCGACCACCAGCGCATGGTCGACACCTACTTCAAGCCCATGCCCGGCTACTACTTCACCGGCGACGGTGCCCGCCGCGATGCCGATGGCGACTACTGGATCACCGGGCGCATCGACGATGTGATCAACGTGTCCGGGCACCGCATCGGCACCGCAGAGGTGGAAAGCGCGCTGGTGTTGCATGACAGCGTCGCCGAAGCAGCGGTGGTCGGTTACCCCCACGACCTCAAGGGCCAGGGCGTCTACGCCTTCGTCACGACCATGAACGGCGTGGCCCCGGACGACGCGCTCAAGGCCGAACTGCTGGCCCTGGTCAGCAAGGAAATCGGCAGTTTCGCCAAGCCCGAGCTGATCCAGTGGGCCCCGGCACTGCCCAAGACCCGCTCAGGCAAGATCATGCGGCGTATACTGCGCAAAATCGCCTGCAACGAGCTGGACAACCTGGGCGATACCTCGACCCTGGCCGACCCCAGCGTGGTACAGGGCCTGATTGATAAACGCCTCAACCAGTAACCGCCGGCCACTGTCCATGGCCGCCCAGAACCACAGGTCGCAATGGAAGCCCTTCGCCGCCGCATCGAAACCCAGGTCATGAGCCTCACCGGGCTGGCCCTCGGCCAGCTCGACCTGGAATCGCCCAAGGGCGACCCTGGCCTGTTCGGCCCGCACAGCATCAGCTGGCGGGTACATGGCGACTTCCCGAGCATGCTGGTGGGCGGCATCAGCGCACTGATGCTGCAGTTGTTGCACCCGCTGGCCCTGGCCGGTGTGTGGGACCACTCAAACTTTCGTGAAGACCTGCTCGGCCGCCTGCGCCGCACCAGCCAGTTCATTTCCGGTACCACCTTTGGTGCCACCGGCGATGCCGAGTGGCTGATCGACAAGGTGCGCACCATTCACCTGCAGGTCACCGGCATAGCACCGGACGGCCGTCCCTATGCCGCCAGCGACCCGGACCTGCTGACCTGGGTGCATGTGGCGGAGGTCAGCAGTTTCCTCGCCGCCCACCTGCGTTACCGCAACCCGCACCTGCCGCGCACCGAGCAGGATGCCTATTACAACGAAATCGCCCTGATCGCCGAACGCCTTGGCGCCCGTGACGTGCCACGTTCGTGCCAGCAGGTCGAAGACTACCTGCAACGCATGCGCGCGCAGCTGCACTGCGATACGCGCAGCCATGAGGTGATACAGATCCTGCTCGACGCCCCTGCCCCCAGCCGCCTGGCACAGCCGGTAGGCAAGCTGATGCTGCACGCCGGCATCGACCTGCTGCCGGGTTGGGCCCAGACCATGCTCGGCCTGCAGCACGGCCCCTTGCAACAGCGCCTGATCCGCCTGGGCCTGAAACGCACCGCACCTGTGCTGCGCTGGGCAATGCGCGACGGCTCGGCGCATCGGGCCAAGCGGCGCATGGGCATCGAGTGAGGGCAAATGGTCGCCCCTGCGGAACTGATTTAACGTGCCATACTCCAAGCACTCCTGCTTAGACAGACGAAGCGACACATGTACAAAGGATTGACTCGCGCCGCTGGCGCAATCGTGGCCCTCGTAGCCCTCTACAGCCTGCTCGGCTTTCTCGTTCTTCCCGGTGTCGCGCTGCGCATCGCCAACCAGCAGTTGGCCCAGTACGCGACCGTGCCGGCCCACCTCGAGCGGATCGAACTCAACCCGTTCAGCCTCGAACTGACGCTGTGGGGCCTGCAGATCGGCGAGCCCGGCAAGGAGCAGGTCGGTTTCGAGCGGTTGTACGCCAACCTCTCGCTCGACAGCCTGTGGACCAAAGCCCTGCATCTGGAAGCCGTGGAACTCGAGAAGCCACGCAACGAGGTGCTGTTCGCCAAGGACGGTACCCTGAACCTGACCAGGTTGTTCAAGCTGCCTGCCAGTGAAGCGAAACCCGACGAGCCGCCCAGCGACCCGTTCCCGCTACGTGTTGGCAGCATCAAGCTAATCGATGGCTACCTGCACTTCGAGGACCAGCGCCCCAGCGAGCCCATCGAGTTCCTCTACGACAACATGAACCTGGAGCTGAAAAACCTCAGCACCCTGCCCAACGACAATGCCGACATGACGCTGGTGGCCAACGGCCCCAACGGTGGCCGTGTCGACTGGAAAGGCACCTTGAGCCTGTCGCCGATCGCCTCCGAAGGCACCCTGAAAGTCACCGACGCCAAGATGAAGCTGTTCTGGCCCTACGTGCGCGATGCGGTGCCACTGGTGCTGGAAGACGGCGTGGTCAGCCTCGATACGCATTACAAGCTCAACCTCGCCAAACAGACCGAACTGCTGCTGGATAACGCCTCCCTGCGCATCGCGCCATTCGCCATCAAGGCACCGGACGGTCGCCCGTTGGCGCGCCTGGCCAGCCTGGAGGTGAGCGAAACCTCCGTAGACCTGGTCAAGCAACTGGTCAGCGTGGGCAAGATCCGCAGCGAAAAACTGGAAACCTGGGCGGCACTGGAAAAAGACGGCCAGCTCGACTGGCAGAAACTGTTCGCCAGCCAACCGGCCAAGGCCACGCCGAAGGAAAAGGCCGAGCCTGCCGCCGCCGAGCCTACGCCTGAAGAGAAAGCCGCCAAGGAGCCTGGCAAGCCGTGGCAAGTGCTGCTCAAGGACGTGCAATTGCGCAACTACCTGGTGCACCTGGCAGACCGCAGCCAGAAAGAGCCTGTCGCCTTGGACATCGGCCCTCTCAACGCCGACCTGCAAGGTTTCGACAGCCTCAACCAGTCGCCCTTCACGCTCAAGCTCGATACCGGCGTAGGCAAGCAAGGCAAGCTGCAGGCGGCTGGCCAGGTCAACCTGGCGCCGATATGGGCCAAGCTGGATGTGAGTACTCGCGACATCGACCTGCGCGTGGCCCAGGCCTACATCAGCCCGTTCATCCTGCTGGAGTTGCGCAGCGGCATGCTCGCCAGCGACCTCAAGGTCGACCTGAAGAACACCGCGCCGCTGGCGTTCAACGTGACCGGCAAGGCGCAGGTCAACCAGTTGCATACCCTCGACACCATCAAGAGCCGCGACTTCGTCAAATGGCAGCAGGTGAATGTCGACGGCTTGTCCTACGTGCACGGCGATGCACTGTCGATCGACAAGGTGACCCTGCTACAGCCCTATGCGCGTTTCATCATCAACGAAGACCGCACCACCAACGTCAATGACCTGCTGATCCCGCAACCGGCCGGCGCCCCGGCGAGCAGCCCGGCGAAACCGGCCTCGGCCAGCAGCGACAAGCCGCTGGGCATCCACATCGGCCAGATCGACATCAAGGACGGTTCGGCCAACTTTGCCGACCTGTCGCTCACCCCCAATTTCGCCACCGCCGTCCAGCAGCTCAACGGCCAGATCGGCACCATCGACAACCGCAAGCCGCTGCCGGCCAAGGTCGATATCAAGGGCAAGGTCGACCGCTACGCACCGGTTACCATCAAGGGTGCCCTCAACCCGTTCAACCCGCTTGCCAGCCTGGACATCGCCACCAGCTTCAAGCGCGTCGAGCTGACCACGTTGACGCCCTACTCCGGCAAATTTGCCGGTTTCCGTATCCGCAAGGGCCGGCTAAACCTCGACCTGCACTACCTGATTACCAACGGCCAACTCAAGGCCCAGAACAAGGTAGTGGTGGAGCAACTGCAACTGGGCGAGAAAGTCGACAGCCCGGACGCGGTCGACCTACCGATCCGCCTGGCAGTGGCCCTGCTGAAGGATACCGAGGGCAAGATCTCGATCGAGCTGCCGGTAACCGGCGACCTCAACAACCCACAATTCAGCGTAATGCCGATTGTCTGGCAAACCCTGCGCAACCTGGTGCTGCGCGCGGCACAGGCGCCGTTCAAGTTCATTGGCGGGTTGGTTACCGGCGGTGGCTCGGAAGACTTGGGTAACGTGGCCTTTGCCCCGGGCTCCAGCGAACTCACCGGCGATGCCCAGTCGTCACTGGACAAGCTGGCGTCGGCGCTGAAAGAGCGCCCGGAGCTGCGCCTGGAAATCGAAGGCACCAGCGCCCAGGCCAGCGACGGCCCGCTGATCGCCCAGCAGCGCCTGGAGCGTGAGTACCAGGCCACCTGGTACAAGATCCTCCAGCGCCGCGGTGAAAAAGTGCCGGCCAATGCGTCGATGCTGGTAGTCGACGACAGCGACAAGCCAGCAATGCTGGAAGGCATCTACCGCACGCGCCTGAAACAGCAACCGCCTGCCGAATGGGAGCAACTGGGCCGCGACGAACGCACCACCAAGCTACGTGAGGCAGTGATCAAGTCGTGGGCAGAAAGCACCCCACTGCTGCGTACACTGGGCCAAGAGCGGGCCAGCAGTATCAAGGATTACCTGGTGGACAAGGGCAAGCTGGAAGATGACCGGGTGTATTTCATCGATACCAGCCTGGGCCAGCCCGAGAGCGATGGCCGGGTGGTGACGCCGATGCACCTGGATGCCGAATAGTCGTTCAGACTGACACTTACCCTTGTAGGAGCAGCCTTGTGCTGCGAAGAGGCCAGAGCTGGCAAGCATTTGTATCTGCCTGTTCCGGCCTCTTCGCAGCACAAGGCTGCTCCTACAAGGGGATGTGGTTGCCTACTAGACCAACCGCTGCCCCGACACCGCCGGGTGATACAGCGGCTGCACCTTGTTCCCCGCCGGGTCCAGCAGGTGGAAGCTGCGCGCCCCGTCACCATGGTTGAATGGCCTGTCCAGCAAGGTTACGCCATGGGCCTTGAAGTACTGGTACCAGGCTTCCAGCTCCTCCACGCTGTCCACAATGAACCCGTAGTGATCCAGGGTCTGCAAACCGTTGGCCGCCCCAGCTCCACGCCCCAGCGAAAGGTTGTCGTTGCCGCAGGTGAGGTACACCAGGTCTTCATTGGCGCGGTTCAGCACTTCCATGCCCAGCACATCGACGTAGAAGCGTTCGCACTCCTCCAGGTTGGGTACCAGCAGGGCAATATGGCGCAGGCCATTCAGGCGGCCGGGACGTGCAGGCAATTCAGACATTGGCGAGGCTCCATTTTTGTATACAATTCATAATCGAATTTAAAACAAAAGGAGCGACTTGTGTATAGCCTGTTCATCAAGACCCGTGTAAAGCCCGGTTGTGCGAAGGAGTTTCTGGCAGCGATCAAGGTCAATGCCGCCGCGTCCGTTGCCAGCGAGCCGGGCTGCCTGGTGTTCGATGTGTCGCAGGACCGGGTCGACCCGGAGCTAATCTATCTGTACGAAATCTACCGCGACGATGCCGCGTATGAAGCCCATACCCAGACCGCGCACTTTCGCGACAGCCGCCCACTGGTAGAACCGCTGATCCTGGAGCAGGAATGCTTCGAGAGCGATGTAATCGCCCGCAACCCGGTGTACTGAGCGCCAAAAGCAAAGCCCCGGCACAAGGCCAGGGCTTCGGTAGAGGTGGCCAAATCCTTATGGCCGACGGGACATCCCTTATTCGGACTTCAGGCCATCAGCCGACACGGCCTGAACGCCTTTGATTTTCTTGGCGATGGCGACTGCCATCTCTTTCTGTGAATCGGTAATGGCAACATCGGACGACAGCGACACAACGCCTTTGTTGGTTTCAACCTTGATGTCGCTGCCTGGCACGCCTTTCTCGGTCATCAGGTCAGCTTTGACCTTGGTGGTGATCCAGGTATCAGAGGTAGCTTCCTTGGCTTGGGTCACCTCACCGGCCGCCAGCGTCATGGGGGCCTGGGTGGACTGTTGGGCAAATGCCGCGTTAGCCATGGTCAGGGTCAGAGCGGTAGCAGTAGCGGCAGCAATGGCGAACTTCTTCATGTGGGTCACTCCTGTTTTTTCGAAAGGTCTGCGCCTGTGTCCTGGCGGCAGGTATGAAGGTAGTTGCATGTGCTGTGCCAGCTTTGAGACTTCTATTTAACCCTTATAAATCAATTAGTTAGCACGCAGCCATCAGTTGCGTGATCGTGCATTTTGCAATCAGCGCGGTAAACCTGCATGCAAGATGCAAGTCCGCAAAAGGTTCCCGCCACCCATGAAAAAAGGGCCCCGAACAGACTGTGTGAAAACCTAGCAATCTGCCCGGCCCTTTAAGAGAATGCTCCGTATCGAAAGATACGGAGCATTTTTCGTTATGGCCTACATACAAGGAGAGTCCCGCAGTCAGACCAGCCT
>NZ_JBLZWV010000068.1:0-165948 GCF_056098905.1 Pseudomonas sp. TSO6
CGTCCTGGGTGCCAAGCAAATGATGCAACTGATGGGCTGAAGAGCCTTTTTCAGCACAAAAACAAACGCCCCGAACAAGTCGGGGCGTTTGGTCTAGGGCCTGTCAGTGTGTTTTCACACAGTCTGCGAAGGGCCCTTATTCTGTTGCGGTGCAGTCGCTTAGACGCCCGAGGCCTTGGCCGCGGCAACATCTTTGATCGACAGCTTGATACGGCCGCGGTTGTCCACGTCCAGTACCAGCACTTCAACTTCCTGGCCTTCTTTCAGGATGTCGGTGACTTTCTCGACGCGAGCATCGCTCAGCATCGAAATGTGCACCAGGCCGTCCTTACCAGGCAGGATGTTCACGAACGCGCCGAAGTCGACGATACGCTCAACCTTACCCACGTAGATCTTGCCGATTTCGGCCTCGGCGGTGATGCCCAGGATGCGCTGCTTGGCAGCCTCTGCCGCTTCCTTGGTTTCGCCGAAGATCTTGATCGAGCCGTCGTCTTCGATATCGATCGAAGCCTTGGTCTCTTCACAGATGGCACGGATGGTGGCGCCGCCTTTACCGATGACGTCACGGATCTTGTCGGTGTCGATCTTCATCGCGATCATGGTCGGGGCGTTGGCCGACAGTTCGGTACGCGACTGACCAATGATCTGGTTCATCTGGCCGAGGATGTTCAGGCGCGCTTCCAGGGCTTGGCCCAGGGCGATTTCCATGATCTCTTCGGTGATGCCGTTGATCTTGATGTCCATCTGCAGAGCGGTAACACCTTTGGCGGTACCGGCTACCTTGAAGTCCATGTCGCCCAGGTGGTCTTCGTCACCCAGGATGTCGGTCAGAACGGCAAACTTCTCGCCTTCCTTGACCAGGCCCATGGCGATACCGGCAACCGGTGCCTTCATCGGCACACCGGCATCCATCAGCGCAAGGGAAGCGCCACAGACCGAAGCCATGGAGCTGGAACCGTTGGACTCGGTGATTTCCGAAACCACACGGATGGTGTACGGGAACACGTCAGCGGCCGGCAGCATGGCCTGGACCGAACGACGGGCCAGACGGCCGTGGCCGATTTCGCGACGGCCAGCACCGCCCATACGACCACACTCGCCCACCGAGAACGGCGGGAAGTTGTAGTGCAGCATGAAGGGGTCTTTCTTCTCGCCTTCGAGGGTGTCCAGCAGCTGGGCGTCACGGGCAGTACCCAGGGTCGCAACGACCAGAGCCTGGGTTTCGCCACGGGTGAACAGCGCCGAACCGTGGGTCTTCGGCAGAACACCTACTTCGATGTTCAGCGGGCGAACGGTCTTGGTGTCGCGACCGTCGATACGTGGCTTGCCGTTTACGATGTTTTCGCGAACGGTGCGGTATTCGATTTCGCCGAAGATTTCTTTGACTTCGGCAGCCGATGGCTGGCCTTCTTCACCGGAGAACTTGGCGATGGCCTGATCACGCAGCTCGCCCAGGCGCGCGTAGCGATCAGCCTTGACGGTGATAGTGTAGCCCTGCGAAACGCCCTCGCCGAATTCGGCGCGGATGGCGTTGAACAGCTCGGTGTTGGCAACGGCTGGTTTCCAGTCCCAGGTAGGCTTGGCAGCTTCGGCGGCCAGCTCTTTGACAGCCTGGATAACGGCCTGGAATTCGTCGTGGGCGAACAGTACGGCACCCAGCATCTGGTCTTCGGTCAGCTCTTGGGCTTCCGATTCAACCATCAGTACGGCGTCGGAGGTACCGGCAACGACCATGTCCAGGCTCGAGGCAGCCAGTTGCTCGTAGGTCGGGTTCAGCAGGTAGCCGGTGCTTTCGTGGAAGGCAACGCGGGCGGCGCCGATCGGGCCTTCGAACGGAATACCCGAGATGGCCAGGGCAGCCGAGGTACCGATCATCGCAGCGATGTCCGGGTCGGTCTTCTTGCTGGTGGAAACCACGGTGCAGACGACCTGCACTTCGTTCATGAAGCCTTCCGGGAACAGCGGACGGATCGGACGGTCGATCAGGCGCGAGGTCAGGGTCTCTTTCTCGGAAGGACGGCCTTCACGCTTGAAGAAACCACCTGGGATCTTGCCGGCGGCGTAGGTCTTTTCCTGGTAGTGAACCGACAGCGGGAAGAAACCCTTGCCTGGATCAGCCTGTTTGGCGCCTACCACAGTCACCAGCACGGTGACGTCGTTGTCGACGGTAACCAGCACGGCGCCGGTTGCCTGACGGGCAATACGGCCCGTTTCGAGAGTAACGGTCGACTGACCGAACTGGAATGTCTTGATTACCGGGTTCACGGTTTCCTACCTTTTTCAGTGGCTCTGGGGGAACTGGTTTCTTGCGAATTTGTGGGCAGAACGGGGAATCGGCCCCATTGACCGTCCAGATACAACACGAGGCTGGGAGCCTGGTTGAAGAGCGGAAAACCGCTCCACTTCACCAGGCTGCCAACCTCGGAGATACGCATGGCGTGCCCATAGACAACGCTGCCAGGCAGCGCTGCCACTGCATGAGACACGCCATGCACACCACTGACCAGGCCGCTATTAGCGACGCAGGCCCAGGCGACCGATCAGGGCGCTGTAACGAGTGGTGTCTTTACCCTTCAGGTAGTCCAGCAGCTTACGACGCTGGTTTACCATACGGATCAGGCCACGACGCGAGTGGTGGTCTTTACCGTTGGCCTTGAAGTGGCCTTGCAGCTTGTTGATGTTCGCGGTCAGCAGAGCAACCTGAACTTCCGGGCTACCAGTGTCGCCAGCGGCTTGCTGGAAGTCGGTAACGATTTGAGCTTTTTCTTCAACGCTGAGGGCCATTTGGCTTCTCCTGATAACGGATCCCGCAAGCGGGGTCCAATAGGCCAGGGACAAATCCCTGTATTAATAAGAAAGGTGTGACCGTGCCTACTGACAGCCACCCTTGATTCCGTAGGGTTCGGCCAAAGCCTCACCCTGCGGTTTCGGTCATTCCGACCGAATCAGCCGACGCGGCGCAATACGCCCGTCTTCGCTCACTTCACCGATACCGATGAAGCGCGCATTGTGATCCTGTACCCGGACCATGCCAAATTGTGGCGCGTCCGGTGCGCGTACCGCCTGCCCATGCAGCCAGTAAAACGCACTGTGCTCGGACAGGCTTACCATGGGCCAGTCCTGCAGACCGCTGTCCGAGGGCATCAGGAAGCGATCGAGCGCTTCGTTACCGCCTTCGGCATGGGCCTGTTCAAGCGCTTCGAGCGTGACAGTCTGTGCCAGCGCGAAGGGCCCGGCCTGGGTCCTGCGCAGCTCGGCGACATAGGCACCGCAACCAAGGGCCTCGCCGATATCCTCCACCAGGGTGCGGATATAGGTGCCTTTGCTGCATCCTACGGTCAACCGTGCACGAGTGCCTTCGCACTCCAGCAACTCCAAGCGGTTAATAGTAACAGAACGCGCCTCGCGCTCCACTACCTCTCCTGCACGTGCCAGCTTGTACAACGGCTGGCCGTCACGCTTGAGCGCCGAGTACATCGGCGGTATCTGGCTGATCGGGCCACGAAAACGTGGCAGCACCGCTTCGATGTCGGCACGACCAACGGTCACTTCGCGGGTCTGCAGCACCTCACCTTCGGCATCGCCGGTGTTGGTAGTCTGCCCCATCTGCATGACGGTTTCGTAGCCCTTGTCGGAATCGAGCAGGTACTGCGAAAACTTGGTCGCCTCGCCGAAGCACAGCGGCAGCACGCCGGTTGCCAACGGGTCGAGGCTACCGGTGTGGCCGGCCTTTTCCGCGTTGAGCAGCCAGCGCACCTTTTGCAGGGCGGCGTTGGACGTGAAGCCCAGAGGCTTGTCGAGCAGGATGATGCCGCTGACATTGCGGCGGATACGTTTGACCTGGGCCACCGCTTACTCCTTGGTGTCCAACTCGTCGGTATCCTTGTGCAGGCGGTCTTCGGCCACTGCACGCTCGATCAGCGCCGACAGGTGCACACCGCGGCTGACGCTTTCATCGAAGTGGAAGTGCAACTGCGGCACGCTGCGCAGCTGCATCGAGCGGCCCAGGTGCAGACGCAGGAAGCTGGCAGCACTGTTGAGCGCCTTCAACGACTGCTTCACGGCGTCTGGCGTTTCCTCGCCCATGACGGTGATGAACACCTTGGCATGGCCCAGGTCACGGCTGACGTCCACGGCGGTGATGGTGACCAGACCGACACGTGGATCCTTGACTTCGCGACGGATCAGCTCGGCCAGCTCGCGCTGCATCTGATCGCCGATACGTTGGGTACGGCTGTATTCTTTGGCCATTCTTGCTACCTGTAACTTAAAGCGGCAAACGCCCGGTCAGACGAATGCCTGACCGGGCGCTACCTGAAGAGGTGCCGCAAACCGCCCTGTAGCGGGCGTTTGCGGCTAGCTCGCCCTTAGAGGGTACGAGCCACCTGGACTTTCTCGAACACTTCGATCTTGTCACCGACCTTGACGTCGTTGTAGCTCTTGACGCCAATACCGCACTCCATGCCGTTACGCACTTCGGCGGCGTCGTCCTTGAAGCGACGCAGCGATTCCAGCTCGCCTTCGAAGATAACCACGTCTTCGCGCAGTACGCGGATCGGACGGTTACGGTACACGGTACCCTCGATGACCATACAGCCAGCGATGGCACCGAACTTCGGCGAACGGAACACGTCACGTACTTCGGCGACACCCAGGATGTTCTCGCGAACATCGCTGCCGAGCATGCCGGTCAGGGCCTTCTTGACGTCTTCGATGATGTCGTAGATCACGTTGTAGTAACGCATATCCAGACCTTCCTGCTCGACGATCTTGCGCGCGCCGGCATCGGCACGCACGTTGAAGCCGAACAGTACTGCATTCGAAGCCAGCGCCAGGTTGGCGTCGCTCTCGGTGATACCACCGACGCCGCCACCGATCACACGGACCTGTACTTCGTCGTTGCCCAGAGCGCCGAGCGAACCGTTGAGCGCCTCGAGCGAACCGCGAACATCGGTCTTGAGAACGATGTTGAGGGTTTTCTTCTCGGCCTGGCCCATGTTCTCGAAGATGTTTTCCAGCTTGCCGGCGTGAGCACGGGCCAGCTTGACCTCGCGGTACTTGCCTTGACGGAACAGGGCAACTTCGCGGGCTTTCTTCTCGTCGGCCACTACCGACAGCTCGTCACCAGCTTCCGGCGTGCCATCCAGGCCGAGGATCTCGACCGGGATCGACGGGCCAGCTTCCTTCACAGGCTTGCCGTTCTCGTCGAGCATGGCGCGAACACGGCCATAGTTGGAGCCACACAGGACCATGTCGCCCTGACGGAGCGTACCGTCCTGGACCAGGATGGTAGCAACCGGACCACGGCCCTTGTCGAGGCGCGATTCAACCACGACACCACGGCCTGGGGCGGTAGGCGTAGCGGTCAGTTCGAGAACCTCGGCTTGCAGCAGCACGGCTTCGAGCAGTTCGTCGACACCGGTACCCATCTTCGCCGAAACCTTGACGAACGGCGTGTCACCACCCCATTCCTCAGAGGTCACGCCTTCGACGGACAGTTCGTTGCGGATGCGATCGAGGTCAGCACCTGGCTTGTCGATCTTGTTCACCGCGACCACCAGCGGAACGCCAGCTGCCTTGGCATGCTGAACGGCCTCGCGGGTTTGCGGCATCACGCCGTCGTCCGCCGCCACCACCAGGATGACGATGTCGGTCGCCTTGGCACCACGTGCACGCATCTGAGTGAAAGCTGCGTGGCCCGGGGTGTCGAGGAAGGTGACCATGCCGCGGTCGGTTTCGACGTGGTAGGCACCGATGTGCTGGGTGATACCACCAGCTTCGCCAGCGGCAACCTTGGCACGACGGATGTAGTCGAGCAGCGAGGTCTTACCATGGTCAACGTGACCCATGACAGTTACCACCGGCGCACGCGACTCGGACTGGCCTTCGAATTTCAGCGATTCGGCCAGGGAGTCTTCCAGGGCGCTATCGCTGACCAGGGTGACCTTGTGGCCCAGCTCTTCTGCGATCAGCTGAGCGGTTTCCTGGTCGAGTACCTGGTTGATGGTAACCGGGGTGCCCATCTTGAACATGAACTTGACAACTTCAGCGCCCTTGACGGACATCTGGTTGGCCAGTTCGGAGACCGTGATGGTCTCGCCGATGGTCACGTCACGGATGACGGGGCCGGTCGGGTTCTGGAAGCCATGCTGGTTACGCTTCTTCAGCTTGCCCTTGCCACCACGACCACGACGAGCGCCATCGCTCTCTTCGTCGGTGGTACGCGGAGCAGCACGCGGAGTCGGCGCCTTTTCCTTTTCCTTGACCTTGACCTTGATCGACACACGAGGCGCCTCGCCACGACGACGATCGTCATCGCGAGTACGGCTTTCGTTGCGACGGGTCTCGTCCTTCTTGCGCTCGGCAGCACGGGCTGCAGCGTCTTCGGAGGCCGGGGCGTCGGCGACTACCGGAGCCGGGGCAGCGGCAGGTGCCGGCTCTGGCTTGGCGGCAGGCGCAGGAGCGGCTACAGCTGAGTTGGCTGCCTGACGGCGCGCCTGATCTTCGTTGCGCTGGCGAACATCGGCGTCAACCTTGTCGCGAGCGGCGTTTTCAGCCGCGCGGCGCTCTTCCACTTCACGCTTCTGCTCAGCCTGGACTTCTTCCGGGCTGCGCTGCACGAATACTTTCTTCTTGCGTACTTCTACGCTGATGCTCTTGCTACCGGCGACACGCAGGGTGCTGGTGGTTTTGCGCTGCAAGGTAATCTTGCGCGGTTCTTCCGCCTTGCTCTTGTGGCTGCTTTTCAAATGAGTCAGCAGGGTCTGCTTCTCATTGTCGGTCACTACCTGACCGGCGTCGGTGTGCGGCAGACCTGCCTCACGCATCTGCTGCAGCAGGCGCTCTACCGGTGCCTCGACCTCTTGGGCCAGTTCTTTCACCGTGACTTGCGTCATGCACTTCTCTCCTCAGGCCGCGCCTAATTACTCGAACCAATGGGCTCGGGCGGCCATGATCAACTTGCCGGCACGCTCTTCGTCGATGCCGTCGATGTCGAGCAGATCGTCGATCGACTGCTCGGCCAGGTCTTCGCGGTTAACCACGCCGCGCACCGCCAGTTCAGCCGCCAGGTCCTTGTCCATACCCTCAAGAGAGAGCAGGTCTTCGGCCGGGTGGGCGTCTGCCAGTTTTTCTTCGGTAGCGATGGCCTTGGTCAACAAACGGTCCTTGGCTCGAGCGCGGAGCTCATTGACGATATCTTCGTCAAAGCCATCGATGTTGAGCATTTCTTCCAACGGTACGTAGGCAATTTCTTCGAGGCTGGTGAAGCCTTCGTCGACCAGCACTTGGGCCAGCTCCTCGTCGACTTCCAGTTCATCGATGAAATTGCGCAGGATGTCACCTGTTTCGGCCTGCTGCTTGGCCTGAATGTCCTTCTCGGTCATCACGTTCAGGGTCCAGCCGGTCAACTGACTGGCAAGACGAACGTTCTGACCGCCACGGCCAATGGCCTGGGCCAGGTTATCCTCGGCGACGGCGATGTCCATGGCATGGGCATCTTCATCAACGATGATCGCCGCGACTTCAGCCGGCGACATGGCGTTGATGACGAACTGCGCCGGGTTATCGTCCCAAAGGACGATATCCACACGCTCACCACCCAACTCCCCGGATACAGCTTGGACGCGCGAACCACGCATGCCGATACAGGCGCCTTGCGGGTCGATGCGCTTGTCCTTGGAGCGGACGGCGATCTTGGCTCGCGAACCCGGATCACGGGAGGCAGCCATGACTTCAATGAGGCCCTCGGCAATTTCCGGCACTTCAATGCGGAAAAGCTCGATCAGCATCTGTGGCGCGGTGCGCGACAGGATCAGCTGAGGACCACGGTTTTCAGTGCGAATTTCCTTGAGCAGTGCACGCAGGCGCACACCCACACGGAAGGTTTCGCGCGGAATGATATCTTCGCGGGCCAGCAAGGCCTCGGCGTTGTTACCCAGGTCAACGATGACGTTGTCGCGGGTAACCTTTTTAACGGTACCGGAAATGATCTCGCCTACGCGTTCGCGGTAAGCATCGACCACCTGGGCACGCTCGGCCTCACGGACCTTCTGTACGATGACCTGCTTGGCGGTCTGGGCGGCGATACGACCGAACTCGATGGACTCGATCTTCTCCTCGATCACGTCACCAATCTTGGCTTCCGGATGAGTGTCCTTGATCTTGTCCAGCCAGGTTTCGATCGCCGGATCATCAAGATCGGCTTCATCGACCACGGTCCAGCGACGGAAGGTCTCGTAGCTACCGGTGTGACGGTTGATTTCCACACGCAGATCAACTTCATCTTCAAAACGTTTTTTGGTCGCAGTGGCCAGGGCCACTTCCAGCGCTTCGAAAATGACGCCGGGCGGTACACCTTTTTCGTTGGATACCGATTCAACAACCAGCAGTACTTCTTTGCTCATCGTACGCCTCGCCTTGCGCAAGCCATTGGGCCCGGATAGTCCGCCGGGCCCGGCACGTCTCAGTCAAAACTGGGAATAATATTGGCCTTGTCGATCGAGTCGATCGGCAACAGGAACTCTTGGTCGTCCACCTGGACCACCACATCCTGCTCCTCCACACCGCGGAGAAGGCCCTGGAAGTTACGACGACCCTCGAAGGGTGAGCGCAGCTTGATCTTCACTTGTTCGCCGGCATGCGAGGCAAACTGTTCAAGCGTGAACAGCGGGCGTTCCATGCCAGGAGAAGAAACCTCTAGGGTATATTCAGAGCTGATCGGATCTTCCACATCGAGAACGCTGCTGACCTGACGGCTGACTTCTGCGCAGTCGTCCACCAGAATCCCGCCTTCCTTGTCGATGTAGACACGTAGTACCGAATGCTTGCCTTGGGAGACGAATTCAATCCCCCAGCATTCGAAGCCCAGCCCCGTGACCACCGGGGCCAACAAGGCCTGCAACTGTTCTAGCTTGCTCGACACCTGAACCCCCTCGTGCATGCTGTGCAAATGAAAAATGGGCGAAGCGCCCATCCCTGAAAGCGCCGTTGGACAACGACGCCGAAAACTGTTCGGTTAGCAAAAAGCCCCTGAAAAGGGGCTCCGCTGAAGCTGGTTGCGGGGGCTGGATTTGAACCAACGACCTTCGGGTTATGAGCCCGACGAGCTACCAAGCTGCTCCACCCCGCGACAAAGCTGGGGCGAAAGTATAAGACCGAACCCCATTGAGGGTCAAATCCAAACCTTCACCTACAAGAAAGCCCGCTAAAGCGGGCTCTCAAGCTTCAATATGGTACCGAGAAGGGGACTCGAACCCCTACACCCTATGGGCACAACCACCTCAAGGTTGCGTGTCTACCAATTCCACCACCTCGGCAATACTACTACTTGAAACCCGTTACTTCTGCTCTTGAGCCGGAGGAGGTACATCACCCGTATTATTGGTGGTTTCGCTCTTCTGCTGTTGGAGCACCGGTACATCATCATTAACTGCCGGCTTCTGCTGCTCTTTCACTTCTAGCACTGCTGGATCTGGAAGACCTGCTTGGCTAAGCTGGTGAGCTTGTTGCTTCGCGAAGTATCCTAACCCAAGTGCTGTCAAAAAGAAAGTGGCAGCGAGTATAGCAGTGAATTTACTTAGGAACGTTGCAGAGCCCTGGCTCCCGAACACGGTATTTGAAGCACCCGCGCCGAAAGATGCACCTGCTTCGGCACCCTTACCCTGTTGCAACAGTACCAGCACTACAAGCGACAGCGCTGCCAACAGATGAAAAACAACGATGACTGTTTCCAGCATTTGTTCAGTTTCCTGCGGCGCGACAAATTGCACCGAATTCGTCTGCGTTCAGGGAAGCCCCACCAATGAGACCCCCATCGATATCCGGCATGCCGAACAGTTCGGCCGCATTGGCCGCCTTCACGCTGCCGCCGTAGAGCAGCTGCACCTTCGCAGCTACTTCAGCATCTTTTGCCGCCAGCTGGCCGCGGATGGCGGCGTGCACATCCTGGGCCTGCTGTGGCGTGGCCGTCAGGCCGGTGCCGATGGCCCATACAGGCTCATAGGCAATTACTGCATTGGCAAAAGCCTTAACACCGAATGCTTCGATGATACTGCTTAGTTGACGCCCGACAACTTCAAGCGTTTTGCCTGCCTCGCGCTCTTCAAGGGTTTCCCCGATGCAAAGCACTGGCTTCAAACCTTTGGCCTGGGCCGCTGCAAACTTGCGATTGAGCACTTCGTCGGTTTCACCAATGATCTGGCGACGTTCCGAGTGCCCCACCAACACCAACTTGCAACCTGCTTCAACCAGCTGTTCCGGAGCAACTTCCCCGGTCAGCGCACCCTGTTCGGGTTGTACAGCAGAATTCTGTGCGCCGACAGTTATTTCTTTACCTGCCAGGCCATCAATCACCTGATTGATGAACAAAGCCGGCGGAAACACCGCGACTTCCACTCCGCTCGGCAAGGCGAGACTGCTCAAGCCTTCGGTCAGCTCAGCGACGCTAGCGCGGGTACCGTGCATCTTCCAGTTACCAGCTACCATAGGGCGACGCATGCTTTACCTCGTCGGTCAAAGTGGGCGCAGATCTTACCCAACCAGATCTGCGCTGGCAAGCGCCTTCAGACACAAACTTCGCCGACCAGTCTGGCCAGCGCTTCAGCGTGCGTGCGCACCTGGCTTTCGTCTTCGCCCTCGACCATGACCCGCACCAACGGCTCGGTACCCGACTTGCGCAACAGGACACGACCACGCCCTGCCAGGGCCTCGGTCACCTTGGCGCTGGCTTCCTTGACTGCCGGGTGCTCCAGCGGGTCGACCTTGCTGGCGCCAAAGCGCACGTTGATCAGCACCTGCGGGCACTTGCGCAGGGCCTGACGGGCCTGCGCCAGGGTTTCACCACGGCGCTTGAGCGCCATCAGCACCTGCAGCGCGGCAATGATCGCGTCACCGGTGGTGGTGTGGTTGCAGCACACGACGTGGCCAGAGTTTTCACCCCCGACCAGCCACTCGCGCTCCAGCAGTTCGGCCATGACGTAACGGTCGCCGACCTTGGCCCGCACGAACGGGATATCCAGGTCCTTCAGCGCAAGCTCCAGGCCCAGGTTGCTCATCAGCGTACCCACTACCCCGCCCTGCAGCTTGCCACGGTCATGCAGGTCGCGGGCAATGATGAACAGCAGCTCATCACCGTCGACGATGGCGCCCGTATGGTCGACCATCAGCACGCGATCGCCATCACCGTCGAAGGCAATGCCGAGGTCGGCATGACCAACCAGCACGGCGGCCTGCAGCGATTCGATGTGGGTCGAGCCGCAACCTTCGTTGATGTTCAGGCCGTCCGGCTGGGCATGCAGCACGGTCACGTCAGCACCCAGCTCGCGGAACACGCTTGGCGCGACCTTGTAGGTGGCACCGTGGGCACAATCGACCACAAGCTTCAGGCCATCGAAACTGGTGCTGCTAGGCACGCTGCTCTTGCAGAATTCGATGTAGCGGCCAGCAGCATCGTTGATGCGCGAGACCTTGCCCAGCTTGCCCGAGTCGACAACGGTCATCGGTTGGTCGAGCAACTCTTCGATCATCAGCTCGACTTCGTCCGGCAGCTTGGTGCCCTGGCCCGAGAAAAACTTGATGCCGTTGTCTTCATGCGGGTTGTGCGAGGCACTGATGACAATACCCGCCTGGGCATGGAAGGTGCGAGTCAGGTAGGCGATGGCTGGGGTAGGCATTGGCCCCAGCAGCATGACATCGGCACCTGCGGCGGCCAAACCGGCTTCGAGTGCGGACTCGAACATGTAGCCGGAGATACGTGTGTCCTTGCCCACCAGCACCCGGCAATTGCCCTGCTTGCGGAAGGCCATGCCGGCCGCCCAGCCAAGCTTCAGCATGAAGTCAGGCGTGATCGGGTATTCGCCGACGCGGCCACGAATGCCGTCGGTACCAAAGTATTTTCTGCTCATAGGGACTCCAATGTACTTATTCGGCGTTTTGTACCGCAGCAATCATGCGTACCACATCGACGGTTTCGGCCACGTCATGGACACGAAGGATGCTCGCCCCCTTGGTCATGGCCAACGCCGCCAGCGCAAGGCTGCCGTACAAGCGCTCGCCGACCGGACGTTCCAGCGTCAGGCCGATCATGCTCTTTCGTGATACGCCCACCAGTAGCGGGCGCCCAAGGCGATAGAGCGCTTCCATGTGTTTGAACAGGCTCAGGTTGTGCGCCAGGGTCTTGGCGAAACCAAAGCCAGGGTCAAGGATTACTCTGTTCGCGTCGATGCCCGCTGCAGCGCAGGCGGCCATCCGCTGCTCCAGATAACGCGTGACGTCAGCGGTTACATCATCGTAATACGGGTCGTCCTGCATGTTACCCGGCTCGCCGCGCATGTGCATGAGGCACACCGGTAGCCCGGTATCGGCAGCGGCGTCCAGGGCGCCATCACGCTCCAGGGCACGGACGTCATTGATCAACCCGGCACCGAGACGCGCCGATTCACGCATGACGGCAGGCGTCGAAGTATCGACCGAAATGACGACGTCCAGGCGGCTGTTGATGGCCTCGACCATAGGCGCCACACGCTCCAGCTCCTCGGTCACGGATACCGCACGCGCACCGGGGCGCGTGGACTCACCACCGATGTCGATCAGCGTGGCGCCGGCGGCAGCCATCGCTTCGGCATGGCGCAGGGCCTCGTCGCGCTGACTGAAGCGCCCGCCATCGGAGAAGGAATCGGGGGTGATATTGAGAATACCCATGACATGGGTACGCGACAAATCAAGAACCCGGTTGCCGCAAGGCAACCGGGTCGGGTACTGCACTGAGCTCATAGACGCCC
The DNA here is from genome assembly GCF_056098905.1 of Pseudomonas sp. TSO6. Classification (NCBI taxonomy): domain Bacteria; kingdom Pseudomonadati; phylum Pseudomonadota; class Gammaproteobacteria; order Pseudomonadales; family Pseudomonadaceae; genus Pseudomonas; species Pseudomonas sp. TSO6. The sequence goes on from NZ_JBLZWV010000068.1 coordinate 12,780, forward strand.
TTAGAGTTGAGCTGCCGGACCGCCAATTGGCGATTCAGGGCGATCATCCTGGGCAGCAGGGGTGCCCGAATGCTTGTCGTCGTCCCAATCACGCGGTTCGCGTGGCGTACGGCCAGCCATGATGTCATCGATCTGATCGGCATCAATGGTCTCATACTTCATCAGCGCTTCGGTCATCGCTTCGAGCTTGTCGCGATTCTCGATCAACAGCTGCTTGGCAGTGGCGTAGCACTGGTCGATGATGCTGCGTACTTCGGAGTCGATCAGCTTGGCAGTCTCGCCGGACACACTGGCGTGCTGGCTGCCCGCGCTGCGGCCGAGGAACACTTCACCCTCTTCTTCTGCGTACATCAGCGGGCCGAGTTTTTCCGACAGGCCCCACTTGGTGACCATGTTGCGAGCGATCTGGCTGGCCCGCATGATGTCGTTGGAGGCACCCGTGGTGACGCCGTCGAAGCCCAGGGTCATCTCTTCGGCGATACGGCCGCCGTACAACGAGCAGATCTGGCTGATCAGTGCACGCTTGGACAGGCTGTAGCGGTCTTCTTCCGGCAGGAACATGGTCACGCCCAGGGCGCGACCGCGCGGAATGATCGAAACCTTGTAGACCGGGTCGTGCTCAGGCACCAGGCGACCAACGATGGCATGACCCGCCTCGTGGTAGGCCGTGTTGCGCTTTTCTTTCTCGGACATGACCATGGACTTGCGCTCGGCGCCCATCATGATCTTGTCCTTGGCCAGTTCGAACTCTTTCATTTCGACCAGGCGCTTGTTGGAACGCGCAGCAAACAGCGAAGCCTCGTTGACCAGGTTGGCCAGGTCGGCGCCGGAGAAGCCAGGAGTACCACGGGCAATGACCGCCGGGTTGACGTTTTCGCCGACCGGCACCTTGCGCATGTGCACCTTGAGGATCTGTTCGCGACCGCGGATGTCTGGCAGGCCCACCACCACCTGGCGGTCGAAACGGCCAGGACGCAGCAGTGCCGGGTCGAGTACGTCAGGGCGGTTGGTGGCGGCGATGACGATGATGCCATCGTTCATTTCGAAGCCGTCCATCTCTACCAGCAACTGGTTGAGGGTTTGCTCACGCTCGTCGTGACCGCCGCCCATGCCGGCGCCACGGTGGCGACCAACGGCGTCGATTTCGTCGATGAAGATGATGCACGGGGCGTGCTTCTTGGCCTGCTCGAACATGTCGCGCACACGGCTGGCACCGACACCGACGAACATTTCCACGAAGTCCGAACCGGAAATGGTGAAGAACGGTACTTTTGCTTCCCCCGCAATGGCCTTGGCCAGCAGGGTCTTACCGGTACCGGGCGGGCCTACCATCAGCACACCGCGCGGGATACGGCCACCCAGGCGCTGGAACTTGCCCGGATCGCGCAGGAACTCGACCAGCTCGCCCACTTCTTCCTTGGCTTCGTCACAACCTGCAACGTCGGCCAATGTGGTTTTGACCTGGTCTTCGGACAGCAGGCGCGCCTTGCTCTTGCCGAAACTCATCGGCCCGCCCTTGCCACCCGCACCGCCTTGCATCTGGCGCATGAAGAACATGAACACGGCAATGATCACCAGGATCGGGAAGCTGGCGACCAGCAACTGCGTCCAGATGCTCTGCTGTTCAGGCTGTTTGCCTTCTACAACCACGTGGTTGTCGACCAGGTCACCGATCAGGCCATTGTCGGTAATGGCCGGGCGCACGGTCTTGAAGCTGTCGCCGTCGGCGCGCTTGCCGGTAATGATGTAGCCGTCGACGGTCACACGCTCGACCTTGCCATCCTTGACCTGCTGGATGAAGTCGGAATAGTTGAGGGTCTGCGGCTCGTTAGGGCTGGAGAAGTTGTTCATCACTGTCACCAGGACAGCTGCGATGATCAACCACAGGATCAGATTCTTTGCCATGTCGTTCAATTCGCTACCCTCTGAGGCCGGCGCACGACGCAGCCGTGCCTCGCATGATATTCATCGCCCTAACTTACTACATTACCTACGCAGCCGCAGGCACCGTCTGTAACCCTTTGTGAAAGCTAGACTACACGAAGTTCGGACGATCCAGACGGGAGGGCCGATTGGAAATAACTATCGACCACCCGCAGCACGCTTTTCAAACACCTTTGAAACCTTTGCCCAACAAGTACTGCTCACGGGAACGGTCCCGCGAAGAGGACGGCTTGCGCATTTGCACCTTGTCGAACTTGGTGCGCACATCCTTCAGGTACATATCGAAGCCTTCACCCTGGAAAATCTTGATCAGGAAGTCACCGCCAGGCTTCAACACGCGGGTTGCCAGATCCAGAGCCAGCTCGCAGAGGAACATGGCGCGCGGCATGTCCACCTCGGGCGTACCACTCATATTGGGGGCCATGTCCGAAATCACAAGGTCTACGTGCGAATCACCGACCGCCGCGAGGATCTGCTGCAGCACTGCATCCTCGGTGAAGTCACCCTGGATGAAGGTCACGTCGGGGATCGAGTCCATTTCCAGGATATCGGAAGCGATCAACCGGCCCTGGCCACCAATCAGACGACTGGTCACCTGCGACCAGCCGCCAGGGGCCGCGCCGAGGTCGATTACACTCATGCCAGGACGGATCAGGCGGTCCTTTTCCTGGATCTCCAGCAATTTGTAGCTCGCACGCGAGCGGTAGCCATCCTTCTGCGCTTGTTTCACAAAAGGGTCGTTAAAATGCTCTCGCAGCCAGTTTGCGCTGCTTTTGGAACGTTGTACCACGGGGCACCTCGATGATATGCGTCGTGATTGACTGGGCGGAGCCGGTGGCCCTCGGGTAAAATGCCGGTCAATTTTACAGAATCAGACGGAAAGGGTCAGATTATGCCGCTCAATAACGAGCAGAAGAAGCAGTACAAGTCCATTGGTCATGACCTGAAGCCGGTTTTGATCGTTGCTGGCAACGGTTTGAATGAAGGCGTAGTCGCCGAACTGGAACGCGCCTTGGTCGACCATGAGCTGATCAAGGTCGAGATTCGCTCTGAAGACCGCGAAGAACGTGCCGCAACCATTGCAGAACTGTGCAAGGCCGGCCGTGCCGAGCTGGTGCAGACCATCGGCAAGAAAGCGCTGATCTACCGTAAGAACCCACAGCCCAACAAGCAGCTGTCCAATATCCACCGCTACAAGTAACGGTGGCTCCGATCAGTGGCGCGGTTTGCGCGCCCTGACCGGTACCGGCTGGGCCACCAGCACGATGCCGGAAAAACCCAGCACCAGGAAACAGAACATCTGCCAGCGCTCGCCGACCGAAATGCCGTAGCGCAAGGTGTAGTACCCCACGCAGGCTGAAAACCCCAGCAACAGCATCTGGCCGCGAAATTGCCGCCACCAGGCCGCCAGGCCGTCCACCCTCGCCAGTACCGCCAGCTGAGTCAACAGCCCAAGCAGCGCCACGCCAATCAACCAGCGGTCGATCTGCCCGGCAATGTCTTGCACCAGCAAGGGTGCCAGACCACTGACCTTGAGCGCAGGCACCAGCCCCACATGGAACACCCACAGGCCACCAACCCAGAAAACCTGGGCCAGTTGCCAGAGGATCCCCTCAAGGGATGGCGCCCGCAGGCGCCGGTCAGATGTGCTGGACTTCGACAATCTCGTACTCGACCGTGCCGCTTGGCGTCTTGATGACGACGATATCGCCTTCTTCCTTGCCGATAATGGCACGGGCAATCGGCGCGCTTGCCGAAAGCTTGCCGAGCTTGATGTTGGCTTCATCCTCGCCAACGATCTGGTATTTCACCCGCTCGTCGGTTTCGGTGTTGGCCAGCTCTACGGTGGTGCCGAAGATGACCTTGCCGGTATGGGCAATGGTGGTCACGTCGATCACGACCGAGTTCTGCAGACGGCCTTCGATATCGCGGATACGCGCCTCGACCATGCCCTGCTCTTCGCGGGCGGCATGGTATTCGGCGTTTTCCTTGAGGTCGCCCAGTTCGCGCGCTTCACCGATCGCCTGGCTCAGGCGCGGGCGCTCGGTCTTGCTCAGGAACAGGTGCTCCTCTTCCAGGGCGCGAGCGCCCTGGACGGTCATCGGGTACTTGGTAATGCTCATGCTTTCAGTCCTGCATGCAGATCTTGCAGGCGACGAACGGTCTTTTCAGGACCAAATTTCAGCGCCTCGCAGATGGCTTCACCAGCCGCAATGGTAGTGGTGCAGTAAATCTTGTGCTGCAGCGCATTGCGACGAATCGAGTAGGAATCGGCGATCGACTGGCGCCCTTCGGTGGTGTTGATGATCAGCGACACTTCGTCGTTCTTGATCATGTCTACCACGTGCGGACGGCCTTCGGTCACTTTGTTCACGCGGCGCACTTTCAGGCCGGCCGCTTCGATAACCTTGGCGGTACCTGCAGTAGCAACCACTTCGAAGCCCAGGGCGATCAGGTCACGGGCAACGCCAGCCACTTGTGGCTTGTCGTCGTCACGCACGCTGATGAACGCGGTACCGCCGGTCGGCAGCACTTCGCTGGCCCCCATCTGGGCCTTGGCGAACGCTTCACCGAAGCTGTCACCGACACCCATGACTTCACCGGTCGATTTCATCTCAGGGCCGAGGATCGGGTCAACCCCTGGGAACTTGGCGAACGGGAAGACGGCTTCCTTGACGCTGTAGAAGTTCGGGATGATTTCCTTGGTGAAGCCCAGTTCTTTCAGGGTTTTGCCAGCCATGACGCGGGCAGCGATCATCGCCAGGGAAGTGCCGATGCACTTGGAAACGAATGGTACGGTACGCGAAGCGCGCGGGTTGACTTCGATCACGTAGATCTTGTCGCCCTGCAGGGCCAGCTGCACGTTCATCAGGCCGACGACACCCAGCTCCAGGGCCATTTTCGACACTTGTACGCGAACTTCGTCCTGCACTTCCTTGCTCAGCGAGTAAGGTGGCAGCGAGCACGCCGAGTCACCGGAGTGAACGCCGGCCTGTTCGATGTGCTGCATGATTGCGCCGATGACCACGTCGGTACCGTCGCAGACCGCATCAACGTCCATCTCGATGGCGCAGTTGAGGAAGTGGTCGAGCAATACCGGGCTGTCATTGGACACCTGTACCGCTTCACGCAGGTAGCGCTTGAGCTCGTCCAGTTCGTAGACGATTTCCATCGCGCGGCCGCCCAGTACGTAGGACGGGCGCACCACCAGCGGGTAACCGATGCTGCCAGCGGCACGGATGGCCTCTTCTTCGCTGCGCACGGTCGCGTTTGGCGGCTGCAGCAGGTTCAGGCGCTGAACCATCTGCTGGAAGCGCTCACGATCTTCGGCACGGTCGATGGCGTCCGGGCTGGTACCGATGATCGGTACGCCAGCTTCTTCCAGCGCGCGAGCCAGTTTCAGCGGGGTCTGGCCGCCGTAGTGGACGATCACGCCTTTCGGCTTCTCGACACGGCACACTTCCAGCACGTCTTCCAGGGTCAGCGGCTCGAAGTACAGGCGGTCGGAGGTGTCGTAGTCGGTGGAGACGGTTTCCGGGTTGCAGTTGACCATGATGGTCTCGTAACCGTCTTCACGCAGCGCCAGGGCGGCGTGTACGCAGCAGTAGTCGAACTCGATACCTTGGCCGATACGGTTCGGGCCGCCACCCAGGATCATGATCTTGTCGCGGGTCGACGGATTCGCCTCGCACTCTTCCTCGTAGGTGGAGTACAGGTAGGCGGTGTCGGTGGCGAACTCGGCGGCGCAGGTGTCGACGCGCTTGTACACCGGGAACACTTCCAGCTTGTGACGGTGACGGCGCAGGTTCTTGTCGGTGATGCCGAGAAGTTTGGCCAGGCGCTGGTCCGAGAAGCCCTTGCGCTTGAGGCGCAGCATGTAGTCCTTGTCGATGGCCGACAGGGCCAGGGTCTTGACCTTCTCTTCTTCCTTGATCAGATCTTCCATCTGCACCAGGAACCACATGTCGATGCCGGTCAGGGCGAAGATTTCTTCGCAGGTCATGCCCGAACGCATGGCGTCGGCCACGTACCAGATACGCTCCGCACCCGGCACGGTCAGTTCGCGCTTGAGGATGCCGGCGGCATCAGGGCTGGCCAGGTCGACTTTCGGGTCCAGACCGCAGGCGCCGACTTCCAGGCCGCGCAGGGCTTTCTGCAGGGACTCCTGGAAGGTACGGCCGATGGCCATGACTTCACCCACAGACTTCATCTGGGTGGTCAGGCGGGCGTCGGCTTTCGGGAATTTCTCGAAGGCAAAGCGCGGCAGCTTGGTGACGACGTAGTCGATCGACGGCTCGAAGGACGCTGGGGTGCGGCCGCCGGTGATGTCGTTCTGCAGCTCGTCCAGGGTGTAACCAATGGCCAGCTTGGCGGCGATCTTGGCGATCGGGAAGCCGGTAGCCTTGGAAGCCAGGGCGGACGAACGCGATACACGCGGGTTCATCTCGATGACGACCATGCGGCCGGTGTCCGGGCAGATACCGAACTGCACGTTGGAACCGCCAGTTTCAACACCGATTTCACGCAGCACCGCCAGCGAGGCGTTGCGCATGATCTGGTATTCCTTGTCGGTCAGGGTCTGCGCGGGAGCAACGGTGATCGAGTCACCGGTGTGCACGCCCATCGGGTCGAAGTTTTCGATCGAGCAGACGATGATGCAGTTGTCCTTTTTGTCGCGGACCACTTCCATCTCGTACTCTTTCCAGCCGATCAGCGATTCGTCGATCAGCAGCTCTTTGGTCGGCGACAGGTCCAGACCACGGGTGCAGATTTCTTCGAATTCTTCACGGTTGTAAGCGATACCACCGCCGGTGCCACCCATGGTGAACGATGGGCGGATGATGCACGGGAAGCCGAGCTTTTCGAGGACCGCATTGGCCTCTTCCATGCTGTGGGCGATACCCGAGCGCGGGCATTCCAGGCCGATGTCTTTCATGGCCTTGTCGAAGCGCGAACGGTCTTCAGCCTTGTCGATGGTGTCGGCGTTGGCACCGATCATTTCTACGCCGAACTTCTCCAGAACGCCGTGGCGCTCCAGGTCCAGGGCGCAGTTCAGTGCGGTCTGGCCACCCATGGTCGGCAGAACGGCGTCCGGGCGCTCTTTCTCGATGATCTTGGCCACCGACTGCCACTTGATCGGCTCGATGTAGGTGGCGTCGGCCATGGAGGGGTCGGTCATGATGGTGGCTGGGTTGGAGTTCACCAGGATGACGCGGAAACCTTCCTCGCGCAGGGCCTTGCAGGCCTGGGCGCCGGAGTAGTCGAATTCACAGGCCTGGCCGATCACGATCGGGCCGGCACCGAGAATCAGGATGCTTTTGATGTCTGTACGTTTTGGCATGGTGGTCACTCAAATCCGGGGTCAGTCGGCAAGCCGCTTTGAACAATCTGGGTCAGGCGCTTCCGGGCGCGGCGCGAGCCGGCCCGGGGCCTTGAAGCAGGATGCTCAGCGGCGCTTGGCCATGGCATCGGTGAAACGATCGAACAGTGGCGCGACGTCGGTCGGGCCAGGGCTCGCTTCAGGGTGGCCCTGGAAGCTGAACGCGCTCTTGTCGGTGCGCTCGATACCCTGCAGGGTGCCGTCGAACAGCGACTTGTGGATGGCGCGAACGTTGCCCGGCAGGGTAGCTTCATCAACAGCAAAACCGTGGTTCTGGCTGGTGATCATGACCACACCGCTGTCCAGGTCCTGGACCGGGTGGTTGGCACCGTGGTGACCGTGGCCCATTTTCACGGTCTTGGCGCCGGAGGCCAGGGCCAGCAGCTGGTGGCCGAGGCAGATGCCGAATACCGGAATCTCGGTTTCGAGGATTTCCTTGATCGCCTGGATGGCGTAGTCGCACGGCTCAGGGTCACCAGGGCCGTTGGACAGGAACACGCCGTCCGGGTTGAGGGCCAGCACTTCGCTGGCCGGGGTCTGGGCCGGCACCACGGTCACGCGGCAGCCACGGGCAACCAGCATGCGCAGGATGTTCAGCTTGACGCCGTAGTCGAAGGCGACCACGTGGTAAGGCAGGTCGGCAGCTTCGATGGTCGGGTGGCTATCGGTTTTCAGCTCCCACACGCTGGAGCGCCACTCGTAGCGCTCTTTGGTGGAAACGACCTTGGCCAGGTCCATGCCCTTCAGGCCCGGGAAACCACGGGCAGCAGCGATGGCGGCTTCTTCGCTGATGTTGTCACCGGCGAGGATGCAACCGTTCTGGGCGCCCTTTTCACGCAGGATACGGGTCAGGCGACGGGTGTCGATGCCAGCGATGGCAACGACGTTGTTGGCCTTGAGGTATTCAGGCAGCGACTGGGTGTTACGCCAGTTGCTGGCCAGCAGCGGCAGGTCACGGATGACCAGGCCAGCGGACCAGACGCGGTTCGACTCGGCATCTTCCGGCGTAGTACCGGTGTTGCCGATGTGCGGGTAGGTCAGGGTAACGATTTGCTGCGCATAGGAAGGGTCTGTAAGGATTTCCTGGTAGCCGGTCATAGCGGTGTTGAATACCACCTCACCAACGGTCTGACCGTCGGCACCAATGGCTTCACCGCGAAAAATACTGCCGTCGGCAAGGGCGAGTATGGCTGGCTTTGTCAAGAAGACCTCCCGTAAATCAAGCATGAAAGGGCGATCGCAGGTTGCAAAAAAGCGGAGTGACGTATGGACACGTCACCCCGCTTTCATGTGCTGAATTCAATTCGCTGCGCGCTTTTAGTGGACACACTAAAGCTGTAGCTTACAGAAAAGTGCGTTTTCGGTCTACCGCATATGTGTCTCTAAAACACATCAATGCGACAGATTGACATCGGCGGTGGCTTCTTCGCGGGCTCGCCCGCCCCCACAGGACCACTGGAGGCCCCGAGACCGGCGCAATACCTGTGGGAGCGGGCAAGCCCGCGAAGAAGCCAACACCACTCGAACGGCTTAGCGCAGCTCGAGCACATCCTGCATGTCGTACAGGCCAGGCTCGCGCCCATCCAGCCACAGCGCCGCACGCACGGCGCCCTTGGCGAAGGTCATGCGGCTGGAGGCCTTGTGAGTGATTTCCAGACGCTCGCCTTCGGCAGCGAACAATACAGTGTGATCACCCACCACATCACCGGCACGCACAGTCGCGAAACCAATGGTCTTGCGATCACGCGCACCGGTCTGCCCTTCGCGGCCATACACGGCCACTTCCTGCAGGTCGCGGCCCAGCGCATTGGCAACCACTTCACCCATGCGCAGCGCAGTGCCCGACGGCGCATCGACCTTGTGCCGGTGGTGCGCCTCGATGATCTCGATATCAACATCATCACCCAGCACCCGCGCCGCCATATCCAGCAGCTTGAGGCTGAGGTTGACGCCGACACTGAAGTTGGCGGCAAACACGATTGGAATGTCCTTGCCCGCCTCGGCCAGCAGCTGCTTCTCTTCAACAGAGAAGCCCGTAGTACCGATGATCATCGCCTTGCCGTGCTTGCGGCAGAACGCCAGGTTCTTGAGGGTGACCGAAGGGTGCGTGAAATCGATCAGCACGTCGAACTCGTCGGCAACCTTGGCCAGGTCATCGGACAGCAGTACACCGATCCGGCCGAGGGCCGCCAACTCACCGGCGTCCGCCCCTACCAGCGAGCTGTCAGGGCGATCAATCGCCGCTGTCAGGCCGGCACCCGGGGTTTGCTGCACGGCCTCGATCAGGGTCTTGCCCATCCGCCCTGCCGCGCCCATCACTGCAATACGTCGCATAGCCTTTTCCTTGTCAGAGATCGCCGAAGAAGCGCTTCACGCCATCGAACCAGCCACTGGCCTTGGGCGAGTGGGAACTGTCACCTTCCAGCGAGTCACGCAGTTCTTCAAGCAGCTCACGCTGACGGCGGCTGAGGTTGACCGGGGTTTCCACCGCCACACGGCACAGCAGGTCGCCCGCACCACCACCGCGTACCGGCGCCACACCCTTGCCACGCAGGCGGAACTGCTTGCCAGTCTGGGTGCCTTCCGGAATCTTCAGCTTCACGCGTCCATCGAGGGTCGGCACTTCCAGCTCGCCACCCAGGGCAGCATCGGTGTAGCTGATGGGTACTTCGCAGTACAGGTGCTTGCCATCGCGCTGGAAGATCTCGTGCTCACGCACACTGATCACCACGTACAGGTCGCCAGTCGGGCCACCATGGGTACCGGCCTCGCCCTCGCCCGACAGGCGGATGCGGTCGCCGGTATCGACACCTGCCGGCACCTTGACCGACAACGTCTTGTATTCTTCGACACGGCCCTCGCCGTGGCACGAGCCGCACGGGTCGGTAATGATCTTGCCCTGGCCATGGCAGCGCGGGCAGGTTTGCTGCACCGAGAAGAAGCCTTGCTGCATGCGCACCTGGCCGATACCGCCACAGGTCGGGCAGGTGGACGGGGTCGAACCCTTCTTGGCGCCAGAACCATCGCAAGGCTGGCAATTGACCAAGGTAGGCACACGGATGCTGACCGTGGTGCCGCGCACCGCTTCTTCCAGGTTCAGCTCCAGGGTGTAGCGCAGGTCGCTACCGCGCTGGGCACCGCCACGTCCGCCGCCGCGGCCGCCGCCACCAAAGAAGTCGCTGAATACATCACCGAAGATGTCGGAGAAGTTGGCGCCACCGAAGCCGGCACCACCACCACCCATGCTCGGGTCGACACCCGCATGGCCGTACTGGTCGAACGCCGCGCGCTTGCTGGCATCAGACAGCACTTCGTAGGCCTCGTTGGCCTCCTTGAACATGTCTTCCGACTCTTTGTCACCCGGGTTGCGGTCCGGGTGGTACTTCATCGCCAGACGGCGGTAAGCCTTTTTGAGGTCAGCTTCACTGGCGCCGCGCTCGACACCCAGAACCTCATAGTAATCACGCTTGGACATAGGTCATTTGCACCTTGTTGGGCGTCTGGCATCTGCGCCGCGCCGTCAGCACCTACCTGCGCCACCCAAGGTGGCTGACAGATGCTGTAAAAATTCTCGAATTCCAGATACGCCAACGCGGGAGCAAGCCCCCGCGCGGCGACATCCTACCAGTTCACCGCCAAACGGCGGTGAACTGGCCGACAACATGCAACGATTACTTCTTGTCGTCGCCTTTTACTTCTTCGAACTCGGCGTCAACCACGTCATCGTGCTTGGCTTCCGGCTCGGCCTGCTGCGCGCCACCCTGAGGCTGTTCGGCCGACTGCTCGGCGTACATCTTCTGGGCAACCGGGGCAGAGACCTTGGACAGCTCTTCGACCTTGGCATCGATGGCAGCCTTGTCGTCGCCTTTGACGGCGGCTTCCAGGGCAACCACGGCCGCTTCGATGGCAGTCTTCTCTTCAGCGGTGACCTTGTCACCTGCGTCAGCGACCATCTTGCGGGTCGAGTGCACCAGCGCGTCACCCTGGTTACGGGCAGCGGCCAGCTCTTCGAACTTGCGGTCTTCCTCGGCGTTGGCCTCGGCGTCACGCACCATGCGCTCGATCTCTTCGTCCGACAGGCCGGAGTTGGCCTTGATCACGATCGACTGAGTCTTGCCAGTAGCCTTGTCTTTCGCGCCTACGTGCAGGATGCCGTTGGCGTCGATGTCGAAGGTTACTTCGATCTGTGGAACGCCACGTGGTGCTGGCGGAATGTCAGCCAGATCGAACTTGCCCAGCGATTTGTTCTGCGCGGCCTGCTTACGCTCACCTTGCAGCACGTGAATGGTCACGGCGCCCTGGTTATCGTCGGCAGTCGAGAACACCTGCGACTTCTTGGTCGGAATGGTGGTGTTCTTCTCGATCAGCGCAGTCATCACGCCGCCCATGGTTTCAATACCCAGGGTCAGCGGGCTGACGTCCAGCAGCAGCACGTCTTTCACGTCGCCGGCCAGAACAGCAGCCTGGATGGCGGCGCCCATGGCAACGGCTTCGTCCGGGTTGACGTCCTTGCGCGCTTCTTTACCGAAGAAATCGGCAACAGTTTTCTGCACCAGCGGCATACGGGTCTGGCCACCGACCAGGATCACGTCGTCGATCTTGCTGGCGTCGATGCCGGCATCTTTCAGGGCGATACGGCAAGGCTCGATGGTGCGCTTTACCAGCTCTTCAACCAGCGACTCCAGCTTGGCGCGGGAGATTTTCACGTTCAGGTGCTTAGGACCGGTGGCATCTGCAGTGATGTACGGCAGGTTGACGTCGGTCGACTGAGCAGACGACAGCTCGATCTTGGCCTTCTCGGCCGCTTCCTTCAGGCGCTGCATGGCCAGAGGGTCGCCCTTCAGGTTCATGCCGGACTCTTTCTTGAACTCTTCGACCAGGTAGTCGATCAGCAGCATGTCGAAGTCTTCGCCACCCAGGAAGGTGTCGCCGTTGGTAGCCAGTACTTCGAACTGGTGCTCACCGTCGACTTCGGCGATTTCGATGACCGATACGTCGAAGGTACCGCCACCCAGGTCATAAACGATGACAGTGTGGTCGCCCTTGGCCTTGTCCATGCCGTAGGCCAGCGCAGCAGCGGTCGGTTCGTTGATGATGCGCTTCACGTCCAGACCGGCGATGCGGCCGGCGTCTTTGGTCGCCTGACGCTGGCTGTCGTTGAAGTAGGCCGGAACGGTGATGACCGCTTCGGTAACTGGCTCGCCGAGGTAGTCTTCGGCAGTTTTCTTCATCTTTTTCAGCACTTCGGCGCTGATTTGCGGCGGTGCCATTTTCTGGCCGTTCACTTCAACCCAGGCGTCACCGTTGTCAGCCTTGGCGATTTTGTACGGAACCAGTTCGATGTCTTTCTGCACGACCGGCTCTTCAAAGCGGCGGCCGATCAGGCGTTTTACCGCGAACAGGGTGTTGTGCGGGTTGGTAACAGCCTGGCGCTTGGCCGACTGACCTACCAGGATTTCGCCATCGTTGGCGTAGGCCACGATCGAAGGGGTGGTACGCGCACCTTCGGCGTTTTCGATGACTTTGACGTTACCGTTTTCCAGGATGGAGACACACGAGTTGGTGGTCCCCAGGTCGATACCGATGATTTTGCCCATGTTAACTCTCCCGAAACTTGAATTTGGTAGCAGCGACTACTTTGGCCAACTGCGGTAATACTTGAAGGCTTGACACCTAGATGGGGTTGCCCCGACGGATTTCAAGCCTTTTCATTGATCGAGGGTTGCGCCGCGCTCGGCGCCTTGCTGACCACCACCATGGCGGGGCGCAGCAGACGGCCGTTCAGCAGGTAACCCTTCTGGAACACATTCAGCACGCTATTCGGCTCGACATCGGCGCTTTCCTGCATGGCCATCGCCTGGTGATGCTCAGGGTTGAACGGTTCACCGTGCGGATCGACGACTTCGAGGTTGTAGCGCTTGAGGGTGTCCTGGAACATCTTGAGGGTCAGTTTGACGCCTTCGCGGATGGCCTTGACCTGCTCATCTTCGTCATTGGAGTGCGCCAGGGCCAGTTCCAGGCTGTCGATCACCGGCAGCAAGTCGTTGGAGAACTTTTCCAGGGCGAACTTGTGGGCTTTCTCGACATCCTGCTCGGCACGACGGCGCACGTTCTGCACGTCGGCAACGGCGCGCAGCGCCTGGTCCTTGGCTGCGGCCAGCTGTTCCTCGAGCTCCAGAACACGGGTGTCAGCTGCAGTGCCTGCACCGGTTTCTTCCACGTTAAGGTCTTTCTCGTTCAGCTGTTCATCAGCCATGGGGTCTCTCCTGCGCAATTTTGTGGACTGCGAGCCAGGCTCGCCTGTGATGTCGGCTATATGGGGCCGGAAAAACCAGCTTCAAGGGGCAAGGTGGTTTTCCGGGTTGCAACAGAATCTGCCAAGGGGCATTGGCAGGCCTGAAAAAAGTACTGTATAAATAACCAGACCTGACTTTCGGGAGCCGCCCCTCATGCTGGTGCACCTGTCCATTCACAACTACGCCATCGTCGAGCACCTCGACCTCGAAATTGCCCGCGGCATGTCCGTCATCACGGGCGAGACCGGTGCCGGCAAATCGATCATGCTCGACGCCCTCGGCCTGGCCCTGGGCGACCGGGCCGACAGTGGCGTGGTGCGCCCTGGCACCGACAAGGCAGACATCCTCGCCACCTTCGACCTGGTAGACATCCCCGAGGCCCACGCCTGGCTGGCCGAACGCGACCTGGCCAACGATGGGCTGTGCATACTGCGTCGGGGCATCACCGCCGAAGGCCGTAGCCGCGGCTACATCAACGGCACGCCGTGCCCGCTGGGCGACCTCAAGGCGCTGGGCGAGCTGCTGATCGATATCCACAGCCAGCACGAACACCAGTCGCTGCTGAAAACCGACACCCACCGCCGCCTGCTCGACGAGTACGCCGGCGCCGTCGACCTGGCCCGCCAGGTGCATCTGGCGGCCAAACGCTGGAACCAGACCCGCCTGGAGCGCGAGCGGCTGTCCAATTCAGGTGACGAGCAGCGTGCCCGCCATCAGTTGCTCAGCTATCAACTGGAAGAGCTGGACAACCTGGGCCTGGGTGAAAACGAACTAGAGCAGTTGGAGCAGGAACACAAGAACCTGACCAGCGCCGAAGCGCTGTTCGGCATCTGCCGCCAGGTGATCGACCAGTGCAGCGAAAGCGATTCGGGCAACGTGCTTAGCGCCCTCACCACCAGCCTCAACCGGCTGGGCGCTGCCACCCACTCGCCCAAGGCCCTGGGCGAGGCCGCCAACCTGATTGCCAGCGCGCAGATCCAGGTAGAAGAAGCCGTGGGCGAGCTCAACCGCTTCCTCGACAACTTCGACGCCGACCCGATGCGCCTGCAGGCTTTGGAAGAACGCCTGGACACCATCTATACGTTGGCGCGCAAACACCGGGTGCACCCCACCGAACTGCCCCACCTGCAGCAACAATTGATGGAAGAAATCGAAGGCCTGAACGCCAGTGACGAGTCGATCGAGCGGCTGGGCGAAGAACTGGCTGCTTTCGCACAGCATTATAAAGAGCGGGCCCGTGAACTCAGCGCCCTGCGCCAGCAAGCCGCCCAGCAACTGGCGGGCGCCGTCGAGCAGGAAATCCAGCGCCTGGGCATGCCCGGCGGGCGCTTCCGCATCGAGCTGACGCCCACCGAGGGCGCAGACCTGTCACCGCATGGCCTGGAGCAGATCGAACTGCTGGTCAGCGCCAACCCCGGCCAACCGCTCAAGGGCCTGGCCAAGGTAGCTTCGGGTGGCGAACTGTCACGTATCAGCCTGGCGATCCAGGTGATTACCGCGCAGACATCGCGCATTCCTACCCTGGTGTTCGACGAAGTCGATGTGGGTATCGGCGGCCCTACTGCCGAAATTGTCGGCCAGTTGTTGCGCCGCCTGGGCGAGCGCGGCCAGGTGCTGACCGTGACTCACCTGCCACAGGTTGCGGCGCAAGGGCATCACCACCTGTTTGTGCACAAGGTGCGCAACAGCGACACCACCCACACCGCCGTGGCCAGCCTGGGCAAGCGTGAGCGGGTAGAAGAAGTGGCGCGGATGCTCGGCGGCATTGATCTGACCAAGGAGTCCTTGGCGCATGCGCGCAAGATGGTGGTTTCTGGCAAGGCTTGATGTTATCTGGACTGGCCCTATCGCCGGCAAGCCAGCTCCCACAGGGTGATCACAGGACCTGAAATATGTGCTGTACCTGTGGGAGCTGGCTTGCCGGCGATAGGGCCAGTGCAGGCAACGCAATTAATCTGCCCGAAGCAGAAAGCACAAAGGCGACCCGAAGGTCGCCTTTGTCATTCATAACGATAAAAAATCGTTACTTCTTCTTACGCACATACAGGACCAGATTGTGGTCCACCAGCTCGAAGCCATGCTCGGCTACGATTTCGCGCTGGCGCTTCTCGATTTCGGCATCCATGAATTCGATAACTTCACTGGTATCCACGTTCACCATATGGTCGTGGTGACCGCCATCGGCCAGCTCGAACACTGCGTGGCCGCCGTCGAAGTTGTGGCGAACCACCAGACCCGCTGCTTCGAACTGGGTCAGTACGCGATAGACGGTGGCCAGGCCTACGTCCTCGCCTGCTTCCATCAGTGCCTTGTAAACATCCTCGGCACTCATGTGACGCTGCTCGGTGGAATCGAGCATCTGAAGGATCTTGACTCGAGGCAGGGTCACCTTGAGACCGGCTTTGCGTAATTCGCTATTTTCAACCATGGTCAGCTTTCTCGCCGATGCTGCTTCGCAGCTTCTCTTAATACGGGTATGATCGGGGTTTACGTTGTCCAGCCAAGATAGTGGAAGTCGCCCACCGATGCAAAACACCAAGCTCTTGCTAACCAGCCTCACCCTAGTGGGACTGCTCGCACTCGCCGGTTGCTCGTTTCCCGGGGTTTACAAAATCGACATCCAGCAGGGCAATGTCGTCACGCAGGACATGATAGACCAATTACGCCCGGGAATGACCCGCCGGCAAGTAAGGTTTATCATGGGCAACCCGCTGATTCAGGATACCTTCCACACCAACCGTTGGGATTACCTGTACAGCCTGCAGCCTGGTGGTGGTAAACGCCAGCAAGAGCGCATGAGCATCTTCTTCAACGAGAGCGACCAACTGGTCAGCTTGTCGGGCGACTTCATGCCAGGCGTGAGCCGCGACCAGGAAATCCTGGGGGGCAGCAGCGACACCACAGTCAGCCCGGCCACCGAGCCAGGCCAGACAGCGCAGCCAGCAGCTCAGCCTGAAGAAAAACCAGCCAAGCCAGGCTCGGTGGAAGAATCCATCCAGCGCGAAATCGACACCATCGAGACCACCCCGGTCCCGACGCCGGCTCCGCTGGAAACCCGCTAAGCGGGAACAGCAGTCGCAAAAAAGCCCGGACCTGGTCCGGGCTTTTTGTTTGCGCCTTATCCGTCAGGCATGCAATTGCTTGGCACGCTGGCAGAACGCATCGACCAGCGTGTTGGCCGCCTGATTGAACAGCGGGCCCAGCGTGGCACGCACAATCGGCCCGGCATAATCGAAGGACAGGTCCAGGCTGATCTTGCAGGCCTTTTCACCCAGTGGCTTGAACACCCACACGCCATGCAGCTGCGTGAACGGCCCTTCCTCAAGGTTCATCTCGATAGACTGGCCCGGCACCAGCACGTTACGCGTGACGAAGTACTGGCTCATGCCGCCCTTGGCCACCTCGAGCTTGGCGTGCATGTGCGTGTCGCTGGCGTCGATCACCGTCGAGGCCGAGCACCACGGCAGAAACTCTGGGTAGCTGGCCACATCGTTGACCAGATCATAGAGCGCCTGGGCGGGGTATGGCAGCAGGGCGGAGCGTTGAATATGGGTAGTCATCCAGGCGTCACTTCCAAGGCTGGGTGGCGGCGCTTCGCAGCGTGCCGAAAACAGGTTCTGTGCGTATGACAGGGTTGGTATTGTCCGGTATTCATTCCGGTGGCTCAAGCACACCGAAATCCCATAGCGGACGACGCGCGGACTTGCCTATAATGCCGCCCCTATGGCTAAGCAAAAAAAACATCCGACCGGGACCATCGCGCAAAATAAAAAAGCGCGACACGATTACTTCATCGAACACAAGTTCGAGGCCGGGCTGGTCCTGTCCGGCTGGGAAGTAAAAAGCCTGCGAGCTGGCAAGGCGCACCTCGTTGACAGTTACGTGCTGCTCAAGGACGGTGAGGCCTGGCTGTTCGGCAGCCACATCACCCCGCTGACCACCGCCAGCACCCACGTCATCGCC
The DNA here is from genome assembly GCF_056098905.1 of Pseudomonas sp. TSO6. NCBI lineage: Bacteria > Pseudomonadati > Pseudomonadota > Gammaproteobacteria > Pseudomonadales > Pseudomonadaceae > Pseudomonas > Pseudomonas sp. TSO6. The sequence continues at coordinate 30,363 of NZ_JBLZWV010000068.1, forward strand.
GACCCTATCCGCACCCGCAAGCTGCTGCTGAACAAGCGCGAGCTCGAGCGGCTGGAAGCGGCTGTAGCGCAAAAGGGCTACACCTGCGTGGCGTTGTCGCTGTACTGGAGCAAGCACCTGATCAAGTGCGAAATTGCACTGGGCAAGGGCAAGAAGGAATTCGACAAGCGCGACACCGTGCGCGAACGCGATTCCAACCGCGAGCTGCAGCGGGTTGTGCGGAACAAGGGCAAGGAAGACTAATCGGTCTTTAGCCTGTTCCGGCCTCTTCGCGGGCACGCCCGCCCCCACAGGTATCAGGCCAGGTTCAAGCCCGGCGCCCATCCTGTGGGAGCGGGCGTGCCCGCGAATAATCCAGCACCGATCTCAGCGCCCGCTGCGCCGCTCTGCCCGCGCCACCCGCTGCGCCTCTTCGTGTGCCTCTTGCAGCACCTCCTGCACATACAGAATGTGCCGGCTGGACACCTCCCGCGCATCCTCCGCCCTGCCCTCGACAATCGCCAGGTACAGCTCCCGGTGCTGACTGATCAGCATGTCCCGGGTTTCGGTGCGTTGCTGGTACATGCCACCAATATTGGTCACAACGTTGCGCTTGAGCAGGTCGAACAAACCACGAATGGTGTGCAGCAGCACCGCGTTATGGCTGGCCTCGGCAATCGCCAGGTGGAAACGCGCATCGGCCACACCCTCCTCCGCCCGAGTGACTTCATCGACCCGGGTGTAGCAGTCCTGCAACGCATCGAAGGCCGCCTTCAGGCGTGCCCGGTCCGGCTCGGTGGCACGCTGGGCGGCGTAATAGGCACACGACGCCTCCAGGGTATGGCGAAATTCAAGCAGGTCGCGCTGCGCCTCGGCACTGTGCTCGAGCAACTGCAGCAGCGGGTCGCTAAACGTAGAACCCAGTGACTCTGCAACAAAGTTGCCCCCACCCTGGCGGCTGACCAGCAGCCCCTTGGCCACCAGTTTCTGGATCGCCTCACGCAGTGACGGGCGGGACACGCCGAACTGCTCGGCGAGGGCGCGCTCGGCCGGCAGCCGCTGCCCTGAGGTCAGCGTGCCTTCCAGAATCATCCCTTCCAACCGATCGACAATGTCGTCGGACAGGCGCCGTTGGCGGACCTGATCAAAAACCATCACATGCTCTCCACAAACCCCCGGCAGATTTCAGGGGGCGCCTATTCTCGCCGATCCAGGCCGCGCAAACACCCATCAAGCCGCGATTTTGCCAGCGCATCAGGCGCCCGCTCATCGGCACGCGACCAAAGTTTTGCACAGGACAAATTGACACACCCACGACAGCGCTTTTAACCTAGCGACCAGCCATTGTAAATTGGTCTTACCAATTATCCAATGCCAGTGCTGACCAACAACAATTAGGGGCCACCCCATATGCAAACCTGGCAACAACTCTATAGCCCGCTTGGTAGTCTTGGCCTGTCCGCACTGGCGGCAGTCATCCCTATCGTGTTCTTCTTCCTTGCCCTCGCCGTGTTCCGCCTGAAAGGCCACGTAGCGGGCAGCATCACCCTCGCGCTGTCGATCCTGGTGGCGATCTTTGCCTTCCAGATGCCTGTCGACATGGCCCTCGCTGCCGCGGGTTATGGGTTCCTCTACGGCCTCTGGCCGATTGCCTGGATCATCGTTGCCGCGGTGTTCCTGTACAAACTTACGGTCAAAAGCGGCCAGTTCGAAGTGATCCGCAGCTCGGTGCTGTCGATTACCGACGACCAGCGCCTGCAAGTGCTGCTGATCGGCTTCTGCTTCGGTGCCTTCCTGGAAGGCGCGGCGGGCTTCGGCGCCCCCGTGGCAATCACTGCCGCACTGCTGGTGGGCCTGGGCTTCAACCCGCTGTACGCCGCCGGCCTGTGCCTGATCGCCAACACCGCACCCGTGGCCTTCGGCGCCCTGGGCATCCCGATCATCGTGGCCGGCCAGGTCACCGGCATCGACGCCTTCCACATCGGCGCCATGACCGGCCGCCAGCTGCCGCTGCTGTCGTTGTTCGTGCCGTTCTGGCTGGTGTTCATGATGGACGGCCTGCGCGGCGTGAAAGAAACCTGGCCTGCCGCCCTGGTCGCAGGCCTGAGCTTCGCCGTCACCCAGTACTTCACTTCGAACTTCATCGGCCCTGAGCTGCCCGACATCACCTCGGCGCTGGCCAGCCTGATCTGCCTTACCCTGTTCCTGAAAGTCTGGCAGCCAAAGCGTTCGTTCAGCGAAGCCAAAGGCAGCGTCGGCGCAGCCGTTGTGCAGCCAAGTGGCAGCCAGCCTAGCCCTTACAGCTTTGGTGAAATCTTCAAGGCCTGGTCGCCGTTCCTGATCCTGACCGTACTGGTCACCATCTGGACCCTGAAGCCGTTCAAGGCAGCGTTCGCCCCGGGCGGTGCGATGTACAACTTCGTGTTCAACTTCGCCATCCCGCACCTCGACCAGTTGGTGATCAAGACCGCACCGATCGTAGCCGCGCCAACCGCCATGCCAGCGGTGTTCAAGCTCGACCCGATCTCTGCCACCGGCACCGCAATCTTCCTCTCGGCGCTGATCTCCATGGCAGTGCTGAAGATCAACTTCAAAACTGGTCTGACCACTTTCAAGGAGACCTTCTGGGAGCTTCGCTGGCCCATCCTGTCGATCGGCATGGTGCTGGCCTTCGCCTTCGTCACCAACTACTCGGGCATGTCCTCGACCATGGCCCTGGTACTGGCCGGCACCGGCGCCGCGTTCCCGTTCTTCTCGCCGTTCCTTGGCTGGCTGGGCGTGTTCCTGACCGGCTCGGACACCTCGTCCAACGCCCTGTTCAGCTCGCTGCAGGCCACTACCGCACACCAGATCGGCGTCAACGACACCCTGCTGGTAGCAGCCAACACCAGTGGCGGCGTGACCGGCAAGATGATCTCGCCACAGTCCATCGCCGTGGCCTGCGCCGCCACCGGCCTGGTGGGCAAGGAATCCGACCTGTTCCGCTTCACCGTCAAGCACAGCCTGTTCTTTGCCACCATCGTCGGCCTGATCACCTTGGTGCAGGCTTACTGGCTGACCGGCATGCTGGTTCATCACTAAAGTGAAAGGGGCCGGGCGCCATTGCGCGCCCGGCACTCCCCACAAGCAACGCTGCGAGAATCCATGATCATTTCTGCCTCTACCGACTATCGCGCCGCGGCCCAACGCAAGCTGCCTCCCTTCCTGTTCCACTACGCCGACGGCGGCGCCTACGCCGAGCACACCCTGCGCCACAACGTGTCGGACCTGGCCGGCATTGCCCTGCGCCAGCGCGTGCTGAACAACATGTCCGAACTCAGCCTGGAAACAAAGCTGTTCGACGAAACCCTGAGCATGCCGGTGGCCTTGGCCCCGGTCGGCCTCACCGGCATGTACGCGCGCCGCGGCGAAGTGCAGGCGGCGCGTGCAGCCGCGGCCCATGGCATCCCGTTCACCATGTCTACCGTGTCGGTGTGCCCGATCGAAGAAGTGGCCCCGGCGATCAACCGGCCGATGTGGTTCCAGCTGTACGTGCTCAAGGACCGCGGCTTCATGCGCAACGCCCTGGAGCGGGCCAAGGCCGCCGGGGTCAAAACCCTGGTGTTCACCGTCGACATGCCCGTACCCGGCGCCCGCTACCGCGATGCCCACTCGGGCATGAGCGGCCGCAACGGCCCGCTGCGCCGTGTGCTGCAAGCCATGACCCACCCCGAGTGGGCGTGGGATGTCGGCGTGATGGGCCGCCCGCACGACCTGGGCAACATCTCCAAGTACCGCGGCAACCCCACGGGCCTGGCCGACTACATCGGCTGGCTGGGCAACAACTTCGACCCGTCCATCTCCTGGAAAGACCTGGAGTGGATCCGTGAGTACTGGGACGGCCCGATGATCATCAAGGGCATTCTGGATGCCGATGACGCCCGCGATGCGGTCAAGTTCGGCGCCGACGGCATCGTGGTGTCCAACCACGGCGGCCGCCAGCTCGATGGCGTGCTGTCCAGCGCCCGCGCCCTGCCGGCCATTGCCGACGCCGTCAAAGGCGACCTGAAAATTCTGGCCGACTCCGGCATACGCAGTGGCCTCGACGTGGTGCGCATGATCGCCCTGGGCGCCGACACCGTACTGATCGGCCGCGCCTTCCTCTACGCCCTTGCCGTGCACGGCGAGGCCGGGGTGAAGAACCTGCTGGAGCTGTTCGAGAAGGAAATGCGCGTGGCGATGGTGCTGACCGGCGCCAAGTCGATCAGCGAGATCACCCGCGACTCGCTGGTACGCGAACTGGGCGCCTGACCGCCTGCCAGAAACACTGCCTGATTGACCCGGGGCATGTGGCGCACAGACGCCACGGCCCCGCGAGGAGACTGCATGAGCTTGCCCGCCGCGTTCCTGCGTGATGCCGAGCGCCTGATACCCGCCGAACGCCGCTTCGACGACCCCACGTCCACCCTGGCCTTCGGCACCGACGCCAGCTTCTACCGGCTGATCCCAAAGCTGGTGGTGCGCGTCGAGTCCGAGGACGAAGTGGTCGGCCTGATCAAACTGGCCCAGCGCGAGCGGGTGCCGGTCACCTTCCGCGCAGCCGGCACCAGCCTGTCTGGCCAGGCCATCACCGACTCGGTGCTGATAGTGCTCGGCGATAACTGGAACGGCCGCGAAATCCGTGGCCAGGGCGAGCAGATCCGCCTGCAACCGGGCGTGATCGGCGCCCAGGCCAACGCCTGGCTGGCCCCCTTCGGGCGCAAGATCGGCCCCGACCCGGCGTCGATCAACGCCTGCAAGATTGGCGGCATCGTTGCCAACAACGCCAGCGGCATGTGCTGCGGCACCGCGCAGAACACCTACCACACCTTGGCCGGCCTGCGCCTGGTGCTGGCCGACGGCACCCGCCTCGACAGCGAAGACCCGGCCAGCGTCGCCGCCTTTGAAAGCAGCCACGCCGAGCTGCTGGAATCGCTGGCCCGCCTGGCCAGCGAGACCCGCGCCAACACCGCGCTGGCCGAGCGCATCCGGCACAAATACCGGCTGAAGAACACCACCGGCCTGTCGCTGAACGCACTGATGGACTACGACCAGCCGCTGGACATCCTGCAGCACCTGCTGGTCGGTTCCGAAGGCACGCTGGGCTTCATCAGCGCCGTCACCTACGACACCGTGCCCGACCACCCGCACAAGGCCAGCGCCTTGCTGGTGTTCCCCAGCGTCGAAAGCTGCTGCCGCGCGGTGCCCGTGCTCAAGCAGCAGCCAGTCTCGGCCGTGGAACTGCTCGACCGCCGCAGCCTGCGCTCGGTGCAGAACATGCCCGGCATGCCGCTGTGGGTAAAAGGCCTGTCGGACAATGCCTGCGCCCTGCTGATCGAGTCCCGCGCTGCCAGCCAGAGCCTGCTGCACGAGCAACTGCGCCAGGTGATGGCCTCGATTGCCGACTTCCCGCTGGAACAGCAAGTGGACTTCAGCGAAGACCCAGCCGTGTACAACCAGCTGTGGAAAATCCGCAAGGACACCTTCCCCGCCGTCGGCGCCGTGCGCCAGACCGGCACCACGGTGATCATCGAAGACGTGACCTTCCCCGTCGAGCAACTGGCCGAAGGCGTCAACCGCCTGATCCTGCTGTTCGACAAGCACCGCTACGACGAAGCGATCATTTTTGGCCATGCGCTGGAAGGCAACCTGCATTTCGTCTTCACCCAAGGCTTCAACAGCGCCGCGGAAGTCGCCCGTTACCAGGCGTTCATGGACGACGTGGCGCAACTGGTGGCGGTGGAGTTCGGCGGCTCGTTGAAAGCCGAGCACGGCACCGGGCGCAACATGGCACCGTTCGTGGAACTGGAATGGGGCCATGACGCCTACCAACTGATGTGGAAGCTCAAGCGCCTGCTCGACCCCAACGGCATCCTCAACCCCGACGTGGTGCTGAGCGAAGACCCCGACATCCACCTGAAAAACCTCAAGCCGCTGCCAGCCGCCGACGAAATCGTCGACAAGTGCATCGAATGCGGCTTCTGCGAACCGGTGTGCCCGTCCAAGGGGCTTACCCTCAGCCCGCGCCAGCGCATCGTCATGTGGCGTGATATCCAGGCCAAGCAACGCGCCGGCATCGATACCCGCGAACTGCGCCGCACCTACCAGTACCAAGGCCTCGACACCTGCGCAGCCACCGGTCTGTGCGCCCAGCGCTGCCCGGTCGGTATCAACACCGGCGAGCTGGTGAAAAAGCTGCGCAGCCAGGCCGCCGAGCACAACAAGACCGCCGACTGGCTGGCCGAGCACTTCCACACCGTATTGGGTGGCGCCCGCCTTACCCTCACAGCCGCCAACACTGCACGCAAGCTGCTCGGCGCCCCGCGCCTGGGCCGCCTGAGCGCCTCGCTGAGCAAAGCCAGCAAAGGCCGCCTGCCCCAGTGGACCCCGGCCATGCCACAACCCCTGCGCCCGATCAGCTTCGGCCCGGCCAGCCACGACGCCCGCCCCCGCGTGGTGTACCTGGCCGCCTGCGTTTCACGGGTGATGGGCCCGGCCTATGCCGACCGCGAGCAAAGCTCGCTGCTGGACAAAACCCGCGCCCTGCTGAAAAAGGCCGGTTACCAGGTGGTGTTCCCCGACAACGCCGACAGCCTGTGCTGCGGCCAGCCCTTCGCCTCCAAGGGTTACCCCGAACAGGCCGAGCACAAGCGCCAGGAGCTGATCGCTGCCCTGCTGCACGCCAGCCGCGGCGGCCTTGACCCGATCTACTGCGACACCAGCCCCTGCACCCTGCGCCTGGTGCAAGACCTGGGCGAAACCCGGCTGGACCTCTACGACCCCGTGCGCTTCATCCGCACCCACCTGCTCGACCGCCTGGAGTTCACCCCCCAGGACGAGCCGGTAGCCGTGCACGTGACCTGCAGCACCCAACACCTGGGCGAAAGCCAGGCCTTGATCGACCTGGCGCGGCGTTGCAGCAAACAGGTGGTAATCCCCGAAGGCATCCATTGCTGCGGGTTTGCCGGTGACAAAGGCTTCACCACCCCCGAGCTCAACGCCCACTCGCTGCGCAGCCTGAAGGATGCCGTGCAGTATTGCAGCGAAGGCATCTCCACCAGCCGCACCTGCGAGATAGGCCTGTCGAGCCACAGCGGCATCGACTACCACGGCCTGGTCTACCTGGTAGACCGCGTCACCCGCCCACGCAGCATCTAAAGGCAGACACCCTCACCTTGTAGGAGCGGCCTTGTGTCGCGATCGGGCCGCAAAGCGGCCCCAGGTTCTCAGCAGCGATGCATAGATCCCCGGGGCTGCTCTGCAGCCCTTTCGCGACACAAGGCCGCCCCCACAGGTACAGCGCACCCCCGAGCCAAGCACGATCCCCGTAGGAGCGGCTTCAGCCGCGAACACCGGCAAAGCCGGTGCCATCCCCCACCCCAACATCACCCCGCCACCATCCCGATTGAACCCCCGCCAATCCGCCACAGTCCACCCTACAGGCCCACCTTCCAGAGGCCCCAGAGGAGACACCCATGAAAGGTACCGCGCTTTCGGCCCTGTTCGCGGCCGCCACCCTGCTGGCTTCGCCGGTGTTCGCCGCCGATGACCTCTGCAACACCAACCTGCAAAAGATCGACGACAGCATGGCCACCGCCGGCGCCACCTCCGAAGGCCTGGACAAGGCCCTGACCGAGCAGGTGGACAAAGCCAAAGCCGCCCAGGCCTCGGGCGACACCAAGGAATGCATCGCCATCACCAGCAAAGTGCTGGAGCGCCTGGAGAAAACCGAGAAAGGCAGCGGCTCCGGCAGCGGCGGCGCGTGAGCCATGAAGCGGGCGACAGGACCGGCTGTCGACGTCGCCCGCGCAATGGCGTATACTCCATCCCACGTGCCGTAAGGTGCGTTAGCGTAACGCTAGTGTGGGGCCGATTAGGATTCGACGCCGGTAGCGAAACTCTAGGTGCATGCCGAGTTGGTAACAGAACTCGTAAATCCACTGTTGCAACTTTTATAGTTGCCAATGACGAAAACTACGGCGCGGAGTACAAGCTGGCTGCGTAAGCAGTCCTCTTGACCCGTTGCTTCTGGTAGCTTCGGCTCCAGCAATCACTAGGGGATGCCTGTAAACCCGAACTGATTGTCATACAGAACAGGATCGTCGCGTAGCACGTTGTGGGCGAAGTGACTAAAACTTACACAACTCATCCAAAGCACCCTGCCCGTCGGGCGGCTGCGGATTAAATCAATAGACACGGCTACGCATGTAGTACCGACAGCGGAGTACTGGCGGACGGGGGTTCAAATCCCCCCGGCTCCACCAAATGATCAAACAAAGACGTCCACGGACGTCTTTTTTTGTGCCTGTTACCCTGTGAAATCAATGAGTTACAGCGTTATAGAGGGCCATAGAGGTTTTTTGAGTTCCAGTCGGGTTGGTATCCCAGGTGGTATCCCAGGCTACCCGGTGCTATTTTTAGGATACCAAAACGGTGCCGGAGGTAACTCCCATGCCTACTCAAGCAACCCGCCTCTCCGACCGCCAGCTCAAAGCGGTCAAGCCAACCGGGAAGGATTTCGTCCTCAGCGACGGTGACGGCCTTCAGCTTCGTGTCAGAGCCAGCGGCTCAATGATGTGGAATTTTAACTACCGCGAACCATTGACCCGAAGCCGTATCAACATGGCCCTCGGTCCATACCCCGACCTCTCGCTAGCCAACGCTCGAAAAAAAGCCGTCGAGGCGCGCGAGCAGCTCGCCCTAGGCATTGATCCCAAAGTCCAACGTGATGAGGTTAGGCAAGCCAAGCTTGCTGAGACTGAGCACACCTTCGAAAAGGTGGCCACCGCCTGGTTCGAGCTGAAGAAAGACTCGGTCACCCCGGCCTACGCCGAAGACATTTGGCGTTCGCTCACCCTGCACGTTTTCCCGAGCATGAAAACAACCCCGCTCTCAGAAATCACCGCCCCAATGGTGATCAAAATCCTCCGCCCAATCGAGGCTAAAGGCAGCCTCGAAACGGTGAAGCGATTGAGCCAACGGCTCAACGAGATCATGACCTATGGGGTGAACTCCGGCCTGATACATGCGAATCCGCTCAATGGAATTCGTGCGGTGTTCAAGAAACCGAAAAAAGAAAACATGGCTGCACTTCCACCCGAAGAGCTCCCCGAGCTCATGCTGGAAATCGCGAACGCCAGCATCAAACGCACTACCCGCTGCCTGATCGAGTGGCAGTTGCACACGATGACTCGCCCCGCCGAAGCGGCGACTACTCGCTGGGCAGACATCGACTTTGAAAGGCGTATCTGGACCATCCCGCCGGAGCGGATGAAGAAGCGCCGCCCGCACAGCATCCCGTTGAGCGATCAAGCCATGTCATTGCTGGAGATACTGAAGTCCCACAGTGGTCATCGGGAATACGTCTTCCCGGCAGATCGAAACCCTCGTACTCATGCCAATAGCCAGACCGCCAACATGGCGTTGAAACGCATGGGATTCCAGGACCGCTTGGTCAGCCACGGCATGCGCTCAATGGCCAGCACCATATTGAATGAACACGGGTGGGACCCAGAGCTCATCGAAGTGGCGTTGGCGCACGTCGACAAGGATGAGGTGCGGAGTGCCTACAACCGAGCCGACTACATCGAGCGACGGCGGCCAATGATGGCATGGTGGAGCGAGTACATTCTGAAGGCGTCGACGGGCAATCTCTCGGCCAGCGCGATGAATGTGGCCAGGGATCGGAACGTAGTTCCCATCCGATAGGGCGGCGACAACGGCGACACTGGCGACAGACCGCGTGCCATCTACATCCTTGCCGTCTGAGCGGATGGCGAAAGTCGCCAACTCGCCTCAATTTTGGCTTCTCCGGCTAAGCCCGTGAGCATGGGGAGGCTTCGCATCCCCATGCTCACGGGCTAACACTAGAAAAGCGACAAACGGCCACTTTGCCACTGACACCCACCAACTTCCAAAGCACGCCAGAGGAGGAATCTGGCGCATTTCCATGCGCCCTTCACCAATTGACCCGTGCCGCGATGACCGATAGAACGAAGGTTCAAAGCGCTGCCTTAGGCAGCACCCCAGATGACCAGAGCCTTCAAGGTCATGCCGCTAACCCGGTGGTTCATCCCAAAGTGCGATTCGCGCCCGGAGGCTCGCACGGTCATTCGCCAGAATGATGGACGCCCTCTAAACAATCCGCCTAGTGCGGCTGCCCGCCAACCCTTTAGCCCAGCAGCAACGAACCTGCCCGGCCAACGTTTTGCGCCAACCGTTCGCCCGTCTCTTTTTCCAGAAAAGAGACGGGCGCTCCTACCACTGCTGCAGCCCTCATCGCACATGGCTTTGCGGCATTCCCCCTCGTGACAATCGGCGTGACAAACGCCGATGTCACCAGCAACAGCGCTGTAGATGATGGTGCCGCAGACCAGGGAATGGACTGCACCTGACTGACAGTCAGGCATGCCCCTGTCATCACAGTGCTGCTTGCAGCCGGCTCAGGATCTCGCGGCGCTGGTCTCGTCAGCCAGTGCAGCCTCCACCCGCCCACCGGTAACGGTGCTCAGGAGGCCAGATCATGAGATGCACTTGCTCCTGGTCGTAAGGAGCCGTCAGTCCCGCGTCAGTGGACACCCTCACAGGTCGCAGGGGCCTTGATCCCTGATAACACTCAGCATTCTTGGCGGGATGACGTGAGGGAGAGATCGGTTATTTTTGGAGGAAGGCTATGCAACTGCGCGAAGTTCAAGGGCCACCACGTCCCTTACTGGAACAGCAGATTACGCCCCTACCCTACCCGGCTTCGGCGCTGGGCGATCTAATGGGGCCTGCCGTGGAACGCATGGCCGATGTAATCGGCGTGCCCTGTGCCATGGCCGCGCAATCCGTTCTGGCCACGGCAGCTTTGGCGAGCCAGGCGCACGCCAATGTTCAGCTTGACGGCCGAATCTATCCGTTGTCGCTGTACTTGCTGACAGTGGCTTGCTCGGGAGATCGCAAAAGCGCAGTAGATCATGTTGCGTTGCAGGCCGTACGCGATTGGGAAAGACAGCAGTGGATCGCTTATGGCGAACAGCTCAAGGCGCACCGAGCGGCAATGAGCCACACCGCGAAGTCACCGGCCTCGAAAAAGTCAGCCCAGGCAGCGCTGGACACCCAACCTGAGCCTGTCCAGCCACGACTGCTCACTGCCGAGCCAACCATTGAAGGACTGGTGAAAAGCCTGTGCCATGGTTTGCCGAGCATGGGGCTGTTCAGCGATGAAGGGGGGCAGTTTTTGGGCGGCAGCACCATGAGCAAGGACAACATGATCAAGGCGATCACTCACTTGTCGACGCTGTGGGACGGTAGCCCGATTGATCGGTCGCGCGCGATGACTGGAGAAAGTCTGCGGGCCTATGATCGCCGCCTCAGCATGCACCTGATGCTTCAACCCCGCCTGGCAGACCGCTTGCTGCAGGACGCTGATATCAAAGACCAAGGCATCTTGGGACGCTGCCTGATCAGTTGGCCAGAGCGTCTGGTTGGACAACGGCTGTACAAAGCCATCGACCTGACCCGAGATCCAAAAGTGCACCTGTACCACCAGCGCATTGCAGCGCTGATGCAAAAGCCTTGGTCACGGCATAAAGACGGCGGCCTCAACCCTGCAATCTTAGAGTTAAGCCCCCACGCCCGGGAGGCCTGGATTGCTATTCACGACACCATTGAATTCGAGTCAGGGGAGTTCGGCGAGCTGGTCAACGTGCAAGCTGCTGCGAGTAAAGCCGCTGCGAACGTTCTACGCATGGCTGGTGTGATGGCGGTGGTTGAGGAATCGACTGTCCTGGAAGAACTGCACATTCAGCGCGCCTCTACGCTGATGGATTACTACCTGGCCGAGAACCAGCGCCTGACCGAACAGGAGCCACTGAATAAGCTTCGCGCGGAGGCGGATTGCCTTCTGCGCTGGTTGATTAAGAAGAACTGGCCACCGTTTCGCCTCCGCGATCTCACGCGCAACGGCCCTCGCTTTGCCCGTAAAAGCACACGGCACACCTTCGAGTTGTTGCTGCAGCTGGTTACCCATAACTGGCTGAACAATGCCGGGGACATATTCGAGGTGCGCCATGTTCCGCCTCAATGACGCCGTGCGCCGCTACCAGGCGCAACATCGCTCGTCGACCGAGTTGCGGTGTGTCGCCGCCACTGTCACCACTTTGTCACCACGTGCCAAGCCAGATGCAGCAAGGGCTGTCGCCAGTGTCGCCGCTGTCGCCAGTATCACCCCTGAACCCATCGACCTCGCTCAGCTCATCGAGAAGTTGCAAGAAGAAGGGGCTCTACTGCAACACAGCGAAAATGCCCTTTCCATTCGTCCAACACACTGGGGGCAGCTCGACAGCATTAGCCCCCATTGGAAAGCCCTGCTGCTGCACCTACTGACCAACGATCAAGGTGAAGACAATGGCGCTGGTCGGTCGGCGTGACGGTCGCAACTTTGGATACGGCCGCCAACTCAGCTATGCCGGTCGGCAGGCTTTGGAAGATCTGTTTGCCGGCGGCCACTTCGCTACGGTCAAAGCGCATGGCGATCGCTGGCAAGCCTTCGTCCGCTGGTGCCGTTCAGAGAATGGGCCTGGCTACAACGATGCTCGCCAGATAGATCAACAGACCCTAAAAGACTACGCCGCTTATCTTCGCCAGCAGATCCAGCAAGGCAAATTGTGCACCGCCACCGCACAAAACCGCCTGAGCAGCGTCAACCGCACCCTCGCAGCGCTGCGCGGTAACCAAGACGTTAGAATCGTCAGTCCGAGCAAGGCGCTAGGACAGCAGCGCAGCTCAGTACGTGTCCTTGCGCCAGACGGTCAAGACCGTTCACAAATCCTGCTAGTGCTGCAAGCGCTGGCTGATCAGCAGCATGAGCGGGTAGCTGCGATTGTCATGTTGGCCCGAGCCACAGGTATGCGGCTTCGTGAAGCGATTCTAGCGGACCTACCACGTCTGCGCCGCGAAGCCGAACACCTAGGTCGCATCAACATTCAGGACGGCACGAAAGGCGGCCGCTCGGGAGCATCAGCTCCGCGCTGGATCACCGTTAATGAAGAGGTCAAAGCGGCGCTCAAATTGGCTTGTGAAGTGTCGCCAGCCGGCAGCCGGAACTTATTGCATCAGACCGAAAGCTATATTGCATTCCTGAAATATATCGTGCTTCCCTCCCGCGGGATATTGCATAGTCACGGGATAAAGGGGTTTCATGAATTGCGCGCGGCCTTCGCTTGCGAACGTTACCAGCAACTCACTGGCCTCAAAGCGCCAGTCAATGGGGGACAACTCTACACCACAGACCGCAAACTTGATTTAAATGCGCGCCAGAAAATCAGCCAGGAGCTTGGGCATAACAGGGTTGACGTGGTCTCAGCATATATTGGAGGTCGGGCATGCGTGAAACCTATGACATGACATTATTTTTGGGTGGAGCTCTGACTGGATCAAGGGCAACGCAACAACGACACCTAAGGCAAGCTCATATTATGCAATCTGCTATTCAAAACCGCTGGAAGCGCGACAACCCTTGGACATGGCAGACCAAACATTTTCTTTGGTTCCTAAATGAGCACCTGAAAAATCACGCTATTGCCAGTCGATACTCTTATCGCCTGACAGCGCTTTCCATATGCAAAAAACTAGGCTTAAAGGATTTATCTAACCTATTAAATCAAGCGAAGCCCTGAGACCACACACTACGCACCAGGGCACCGCTTTTCAAGAAAGGCTAGTCATTTAAACTAGGCTTTACTATTTTAGAGTTTAGATCAGCCAAAAGTCCAACCCCATTACCAAGTGCAAAAATCTTATCTGGCTCGCTGAGAAACCAAGCCAATGATCCCCAAGCCAGCGAGGATACAGTTTTTTTGAACCCGGCAGACTGCCGATCTTTGTAGGCTGTAACGAACGCAACCCTGCTTCGATCAAAACCGCCTTCATCTGTTATCTTAAACAGTGCATCCTGACGCCGTTGCGTAACTGCGCCGTCGGTAGCCACGACCTCTACAAAAACGATTAAAGGCTGAGGCGAACCAAGATCAACAAGAATGATGTCTGGGAGATCTTTATTCGCCTGTATATTTAGCCCGATGCTAGTAGCCATATGAAGGTCTTGCATGGCGACCTTCTTGCTCGATTCACTCAACCAAAGCACGGCTGGCGCTTCCAAATACTGCGTAGCGAAAACCTCGATTACAGCCTTGGAGATTTCAGAGCTTGGACCAGATGCAAGAGAGCGGGCCTCGCCATTTGGAAACTGAACGAGGACACCATCACCTCCCCCGGCCCCTAGACGAAGAAGTTTGATTCGCGCCAAGGCGCCTTTATTCAGATGCGTTTCTTGCCAGTCATATATGGCTGACATTAACTCATCGCCTTGTAGCGCCGGATCAAAGAGTCCAACGATATGGCTTTTTAGAGCATACCTCGGCACACCCGATGTAGTAGATACCGACTTATCCTCGTAAACTGCCCCTATCTCTATCAGCCCCTCTCGAAGGGTCTCATCACGTATCGATTCTCTAGTATTATCTCGATACCATCTTTTACCAGATGCTTCATAACCACGCTTCAAGATATTCGCACCATAGTCACTACGGCTTTCCTCACTACTATCCGCTGCGACCTGATCCGTCATACGGTAGACGTGAACCGGACCAAGCTTCACATCTCCCCCCTCTACCGCCCCTATATACAGCATGGTGAAAACTGTGCTTGCAGCCAACTGTCTCGTACAGTAGTTACGCTGAGGGGTTCCTTCCGGAAAAATCATAGAAAGACGTTCAGCGACCAAGTCCCTTGGCACATATGGTGGAAACACTACTAATCCTCACTAAAAAGTTTAGCACAAGCTGTATTGATAGCTTCTCTTCCAGCGTTGGTCATTACCAAATCTACGAGACCCCCAAGGCTTGCAGGGTCAGGCAATGGTAAGGACTCTAACTCGTAAGCAGAAACCGCGACAGAGCCACTCACGCATCTGAAGGCACGATCAGCTGCATCGCTATTGATAAAGGCACTCAATACATCGGCACTCACCAGCGGGGAGTCAACGATTGGGCGAAGCATATTGATATGATTCTCAACCACCACCCCCCCATGTTTTGTTATGAAATCCCCAGGCAGCACTGCTGCTATTAACCGACGACTTTGCTCTTTAGCAGTCGTTCGTTGAAGTAGCACACACGACTTTCTCGTTATCAGCCAATCATCTCCTGGCTTCAGCTCAAAATAAGGCGCGTGATTCTTCTTATCCGCCCTAAATACAAACTTACCATCCGAGGTGATAGCTTCCGCCCAGATTAATGGAAGCCTTTTAGCGCTTGGCCGATGCGACAGCTGTGGTTTGTGTCTATTCCACACCAATTGACCGGTACTAACAGAATACCCCCAGTCTTGCAACCGAAAGGGCAAACTCGTTAATCGCTGCACTAAAGCAGCCTGCTCCGGTGCCCTTGGAAGAAGCCATGGTAGAGACGGGTCGTCCGGCAGAGAAATTTCTCCTGCCTTGCAAACTTTGACGCCCTCAGCCGACGGCTCAATTCGGCACACTAAAGTTTTACCCTTCCGATCACCTTTACGATAAGTGGTGAGTGCGGTCTCTTGGAGGACGTCATCAAAAACGCCTTTCCGACCCTCAACAAAATCTATACTAATAGGGTTTGCATAACGCCCCAATAGAGCTCTCAAATTTTTGAAATAAACGCCGGCCAAAAACGAAGTCGGAGTTACGTATGAGATTAGCCCCCCGACTTTGGTATATCTGAGAGCCAGATCCGTGAAGATCCCGTAAAGATTTGCATGACCATACAGCGAACGCTTGTAACGCTCACGGGCTTCAGCGTCAAGCTTTGCTCGCCCATATGGAGGATTACCTATGACTAAATCAAACCGGTCTTTGGGCGGGGCTCTTCTGAGCGAGTCACATACAGTGACCATCACCGGTAATTTTTTCTTAGCTAAACGGCTTACGGGTAACATAACTGCATCCAAAGTTACTTGGCTCAACCATGCAGCGAATGGATCGATCTCGAAACCTCGCAGTCGATTCCCAATACTTTGCATCAGCAACTTTGGGCTACACCCGTCAAGCTCTTGAACAATTCTTCTTGCCAAAGGCGCAAGGAAGGCACCACCACCACAGGCCGGGTCAAGCACTCTGCACTTAGACCAATCAATACCAGCTTCTGAAATCTGATCAAGAAGACGCGCTGTTAATTGAGGAGGCGTATAGTATATACCGTAATTACTACGATGCTCATCCGGGAGCATGCCAGTATAAGCCAGCCCAATATTATAAGCCGCCACTTCAATGTCAACTTTTGAAGCCAACCCGCCTAAGCGCACAGCGAGTTCAACAGCTGCCTCAGGAAGTTCCACAGAACCGGTTGACTCTAATGGCTCACGCAATTCCTGCGGAACAATTTCTTGAATTGTTAATGCTCGCCACCAGCCAGCTACTAGTTGGCGGCCGAATTCACGAGCCACTTCCAATTGTTCTTCAGCGGGAAAGTTCTGAGTGAGCGCCCTGGCCATTGCTACAGCAGACTTCAGCTCAAGAAGAGGGGATATATTCCCGGCCAACTCTTGGTACTCCACCCGTAATTTATGCTGTTCGATCACGATTCCCCCCGATTTCAGCGAGGTGAATTCTACAGGATTTACCAGCACACGGGAGCCCGAGAGCGAGGATCAGCCGCTTCTGATGGATAAGCGGCGAGGTATTCATCGTCCCACCATAAGGAGAGGAGGGGGTCACACAAGGCTAAGCAAGCTAACGCTGGCCTAACCCTGGGCCACATACCGTTTCCAGCTAGGGGGCAGGTGCCTTGCAGGTCGGCACCAAGCGCCATTCATCGCCAATTTTCACAGCCTGCTTATTCGTTAGTGGATCTGTGGCGGAAGATCCAGGCTTCCCTGAAGCCTGTGCAAGAAGGTTTTGAGCGTACGATTTACAGACCGCGAGGCCCGCCTCTTTATCCTCGGCTGAAACGGAGATTGCACCCACAGCTGAGGAAGAGCTATTAGCCGGTTTGACACCAACGGCCAAAGTAATAGTTAAAATAGCCAAAGCCAAGGCAAGCAAACCATAAAACCAATCCATCTTATGACGCGAGTGCACCTTGCGATTAATAAGAGGAACTGTAAATGGGCTAGATTGAGAAATTTTCACTCCTAGGTCCACTACAACCCCAAGAGTCTTCAGCTCACTTTCAGCGCTGATTCCCGCCGCCACGGAACCATCTAACAAACGGTGATACCAAAGCCGGTCCATCAGGTAAAATGCGACCAGAGGCAGGAGAGAGGCACCGACTATCAGAGCTGCGCTCGATATATCTCGCCCCACAACATTGACGAAGCCTCCGTCTTTTATCGCATAACCACCCAAGCCCAAAAAAGCGCCGGTAACAATCAAAGCAAAATTTCGAATCCTAAGCTCTAAATCGTTGAAATGCTGCTGAACATCAACAATTTTCTTCCACACTTCAGTTTGGGCTTCAAGCTTATCCATTATCGCATTCCATAACAGCCACAACTTCTTTGAAAGATTGCCCAGCAGTGTAATTTGGCATAACTACGCCTGGACGCAACGCCTGCCTTTCCCGCTCAACCATCTCGGGAGTCCAGTGCGTTACTTTTTTGAGTAGATCGTACTCCTCAGCTCGATGCTGTGCAGCCCCATACTTTGCATGAACATCCAAAACATTAGCTTGCTGTGCCATATGCACATCTTTTAGCAAATTATCACCGATATAGACAGCATCATCGACCTCGAACCCGAGCTCCTCAATAATGCTAAGCAAAATATGAGGGTTTGGCTTGAACTCGCCTTCCGGCGTGAACCGATGCTGCGTCCTCTCCAACTCACTGTACTCAGACTTTTTATCCCGCGGGAGATCATGATCCCTCGGAGAATACAAAAAGTCGATCTTCCCATCAAGCCCAAGCTTTCTAAATCTACTATTAGTATAATATGCTTTTGATTCAGTAAACGCCGCAACGGTAACCCCGCAGCCCTTCAATTCTTCAAGAGTGTCGATGACCCCATCATAAAGCTTAAGATTACTAACGCGAGCCTTTCTGAATTCTGCGATAGCAGGCTCCATCACTTCTCTTACGTGGCCACCGTACATTTTCTGGAATGTCGGAAGCTCCGTCAGAACAAAGGAATACTCGCTGGTGCCATGCAACTGATGAAGGGCACTGCATTCCTTATAAAACTGATCAGCATCAATCCCTGAGATCTCAATAGCTTTTTGGCTCATTGAGGAAAAACATTCGTACCAGAGCCGCTGCCAATCGAACAGGGTATTGTCAACATCCGTGATAAGAAGTTTTTTCATTCACCACCCCGCAAAACTGCCTAGCAAATATTTAAAATTAGTGATCAATATACACCAAGCCAGCCTCAGTTAAAAGCCCAAAAGCAGTTAAGGACACACTAAACACAATCACTCACATAAATCATCACGCGCATCTCAATCAACGCCCTCGCCACATCCAAAACAATTAGACTTACCGATCATATTAATACATCTCGATAAAGGAGCACATCCAGCAAAACGCCTCTAACATATCCAAAACAGAAATACACTACTTGACGATCTCTGATAATATTTATATCTAAGCCAAACTAAGCGCCGAGCCGACTAACACAGGACGCGGAACACATGTACTTGGCGCCGTACACGCAGTAACCGTCACAATACCAGCCAGCGCAAAAATCCCGATCCGCGATTGTGAAGGAGGACGCAGCGCAAGGGAGTACTCCAGGTGGTATCCAAGCAAGCATTCGATAGAAAGTTATATATTTAAAATCAGAATCTTACGTAGCCAATTCAAATTACCCCGGCCCACCTAATCCAAAGAAGAAGACGCCCTCGGGCATCTTCTTAGTATCTGAATTTTGGGAGCTGCGGGCGAAAAATCGGATTTAACCCCTTTCTTGTAGGGCGTTTCCCAAAGATACTCCCAGCGCCTGTTTTCCGTTGCACACGGGAAATGCGGTCTCTAGTCTCGACGTGTCGTTGGCATTCAACGACCGGGTTTAGCCGCCCGATATCGTCAGACAACACAGCCGTGCAATTCCGAGCAATCGGCATTGATGCTTTATGGCGGCTGTGCGTGGGGCACCTTCGGGTGCGCCGGGTGCCTGACGTCCCGGTCGGCTAACCCGCGTACAGCTGCCACCTTACTGTTTAGCCGCGGTGGGTGGTCGCTTCACTACGACAGGAGCCACGCCATGCTGAAGATAGTCCCCGACCCACCTCACCATCCCCACTCCCTGGAAGACACGATCATGATGGCCTCGGACTACGCACTCTGTGCAGAAGCCGTAGCCCAGCAGGCGATGCTGATGCAGCCCAGGTCGCCCGCATCGGTATTGATCATGGCCTCGATGCACGAGCTCGAAGCGCTGCGCCGATTACTCGAATCAGCGCTGGTGCAAATACAGCAGCCAGCGAACCCGCAACCGATGCACTGATTCGCATACCGAGCGAAAAACCTGTGGGAGCCCGGCTTGCCGGCGATAGGGCCAGCCCAGGCAACCACCAGACCAGGGAGATTGATCAATGACCACCGAAGACACGAACTGCACAGTCGGCAAAACCATCTTCTTTCAAGGCGAAAACCAGACCCACCCCCTGTTCCGCATCGAACCCGGCATCCCTTGCCAGAACGCTCGCGAACAGGCCTCGGAACTGATGGGCTACGCGCGGGACCTGACCATCGATGGCCTGATGGAAGACAAGCCCAAACTGATCTGGGCGGCGCATTACCTCTGTGCGTTGGGCAAAGCCCTGTTGGATGATGCCGAACTCGGCATGATGCGTTGAGGCCTAACTCTCATGTTACGTGGCCGCAACCACACGACCTAGGTAGCGGCCACATCATCAAAATGCGGAAAGTGTTCTTTCAAACACTCAATGGTTGATCTCCATTTCGGTTTTTTATCCCACCTGCACCTCAAACGCATCGTACGCCGCTAACGGCAAGCTAATCCCCTCACGAACCGCACGAGCATAAGCTTGCTCTTTACCCTTCCCCGGCAAGTAAACCCCCAAGGCCTCAAGCCGAGCCATCTGCTCGCCCAGCCTTAAAGCAAAGCACTCATCCAGCAACCTGGGGGCAATACCAAGCACCAGCATCCCAGCCCCAGGGGATTCGCTACCAGCACGGAAATCCGCTGCATCCAACGACCAATTGGCCCCCGTCACCCCCGCCGCAAGCACCTCAACCATCAACGCAATGTTAGCCCCCCGACCGCCCCCAAACGCCAGCAACGTCCCACGCAATGCCTCCCGCGCACTACACGTTTCATTGCCTTGTGCATCAACCGCCCAGCTTGCCGGTATCGCCTCCCCCGCCTCAGCCGCCCGCAACAGGTTCACGTAGGCCGTGGCGCTGCTAGCTTGGTCAATCGCCAATAACCGCCCCGCTGCACTGGCGGCGGCAAATGCGATGGGGTTGGTGGAATACAGCGGCCGACTCTGGCCCGCCACGGTGAGCAGCGGAGGGCCATTGGTAAACGCCAACGCGACCAGCCCCTCGCGCGCCAGGCGACGGGTGTAATAACCCAACTCGCCACAGGTAAAAGCGTTGAACTGCGCAAACAGGGCAATACCCAGTTGATGCGCATTGCTGCACAGCGCTGGGAAAGCGCGATCAAACCCCAGTTGCGCGATCCCTCGGCCCGCGTCGCAGCGGATCATGGCCGGCGCGACCTGGGTCACGATGGGCTCGGCAGCCGGGGCGATTCGGCCGGTTGCAAAGCCGCTGAGGTAGTCCGGCAAATGGCCGAAACCGAGTTCGTGTTGGCCATGGGCCTGGGCTGATACCGTGGCGTCGGCAAGCGCCGAGGCCACGGCGTGGCTGGCGCCGTGGGCCAGGCAGAGCCGGTGTGCAAAGGCGGTGGCCTCGGTCAGAGACAGGCGCTTTTCGGGTTTGTCGTCGTCCATGGTGGCTTCGGTGCTCTCGGTTTGTCGGTGTGCCGCAGCCTGAGAACCTGCAGGGGGCGGCGTTAGCCGCTCCTGCAGGATTTGATGACCTTTACTGAATCATCCTTGGCTCACCCACTTTTGCAGCCTCGCGGTCCAGGCCAAACGTGGCGAGGATTTCTGCGATTTCGCCCGAGGCGTGCAAGGCCTGGATGTTCTTGCCCAGCGCCTCGCCCAAGGCTGCGTTGGCCTTGGTGTATGGGAAGGCGCTCTGCCCGGGCTCAAGCGTGGCCTTGACCCGTTGATCGGGCTCGGACACCTTGATGCTCTTGCCGGGGTAGCCGCCCTTTTGCTGCGAAGAAACGGCCACCGCGAAGCTATCCGCGCCAACCTGGATGCGCCTGGACGCCAAGTCCTGGGCCATGGCCACGGGGTTTGGGTAAAGCACCAGGTTATCGCCAAAAGCCTTCTTCAAATCGTCCACCCACAGGTAGCCCTGCACGGTGCCGATACGCTTGCCATCCAGTTCGGAGATCTTGGTGTAACCCTCATCCGAAATAATGCCCATCACGTCCAGGTACAACGGTGCCGACAAGCCCAACGCCTTGCTGCGCTCTGCCGTGCGGTACCAATCGCCAATGCCGACATCGGCGCGCTTGGCCACCACCGCCTGCACGACGGCGGCAGTGTCCACCACCATGGTTTTGACTTTCAGGCATTCGCGCTCGGCGATGCGCTTGATGATCTCGCCATCCACGCCGCTCAACTGGTTGTTGGGCCCCGGTATCGAGTAGGGCGGGAACACGTACGCCGCCACGGTGAGTACACCTGGGGTGATGGTTTCAAACTGGTTCGCGGGGGTGCATTCGGCCAGGGCGTACGGGGCGCCGGCCAAGGTCGAGCACAACAACATCCAACGGGTAAAACGTTTGAATGAACGAGTCATGACGTCACCTTTGCAATAAGAGAGCAGCAGCCGAAATCGGCGCGAGTGGCATTTGTTGTTATGGCTGGCTGGGTGCCAGTCTTTTTTCCAGCGCTGCCACACCCAGGGTCGCCGGGGCACAGACAGCGGCATACATCAAACCGGCCAGTATCAGCACCGGCATGTACTCGAACGTGGAGGAGCCAATGGACGATGCCCGGCTGACAATTTCTGGCAGGGCGATGGTGAAACACAGCGACGAGGCCTGGAACATCATGATCGAGAACCCCAGCAGCGATGGCAGCGCCACCCGCAAGGCCTGAGGCAGAATCACAAAGCGCAGCGCGTCGAACCGGTTGAGGCCGATCACTTCGGCGGCCTCGGTTTGCCCTGCGGCCACCGACTCGATGCCACCACGAATAATTTCACTGGTGTAGGCCGCCGTGCAGTACGCCATGGCCAGCGCAGCGGCCCAGAACGAGGTCAGGGTCAGGTTGACGCTGGGCAGGCCAAAGTAGAAGTACTGCAGCAGGATCAGCGCCGGTGCACCACGCCCCAGTTCCACCACAACCAGGGAGGGGTAACGCAACCAGCGGTTCGGCGCCGAAACGCCCAGTGCCAGCAACAGCCCCAGCACAACGCCCAGGCCCAGGCTCACCGCTGTCACCTGCATAGACAGCACAAAGCCCTTCCACAACTCCGGCAACCATTGCGCCCACATCGTCAGCAGTTCGCTCATCGGGCAATCCTCTGTTTCAACGTGGCCGACAGCCAACGTGAGCACAGGGCCACTGGCACGCTGAGCACCAGGTACACCACCGCCGCCGCGCTGTAGACGCTCAGGCCCTGAAAGGTTTGCTGTGAAACCTGGTAAGCCTGAAAGCTGATATCCCCCACGCCAATGGTCGAGGCCACGGCCGAATCCTTCAGCAGGCCAATGGCGTAGGTGGCTGAGGTGGGAATGGCGATACGCACCAACTGCGGCAACACCACATCGAAAAACCGTTGCGGCGCCGACAGGTTAAGCGCGTAGGCGGCTTCGAACTGGCCGGCGGGAATTGCCGCGAACGCACCACGGTATACCTCGGACATGTGCGCCGCCGTAATCAGCCCCAAACCAACCACCGCTGCGGTAAACGGCGACAGGCTGACATAGCCGCCGCCGATGCCGAAGAAGATGAAAAACAGCCAGACAATCGGGGGGATCGAGCGCAGGGTCAGTACCAGCATGGCAGCCAGCATACTCAGCACCTTGACCCTGGACATGCGCAGGGCACAGATCGGAAACCCCAACACTACGCCCACACAGAATGCCAGCACGGTAACGGCAATGGTCCAGGGTACGCCGTTCAACAGCATCATCAGGATGTCTTGCATCAGCGATTCCTCACAGCCTGGAGAAACTGCACCACCCGTTCATGCTGGGGCTCGCGCATCACCTGCTGGCTTGGCCCGTGCTCGATGATGCGCCCGTCAGCCATCACCACCACCCGGTCAGACACGGTTTCGGCGAAGTGCATCTCGTGGGTTACCACAATCATCGACATGCCTTCGCCGGCCAGCTCTTTCATCACCGCCAGCACCTCCAGGCCCAGCTCGGGGTCCAGCGCCGAGGTCGGCTCATCGAACAGCATCAGCTCAGGGTCCAATGCCAGGGCGCGGGCGATAGCGATGCGTTGCTGCTGGCCACCGGAGCAGCGCGCCGGATAATGCTGGGCCTTGTCAGCCAGCCCGACGCGTTCGAGCAGTTGCAAGGAGCGGGCGTCGGCGTCTTTGGCGCTGCGGCCCAGGGTGCGGATTTGCGCCAGGCTAACGTTGCGCAGCACCGTCAGGTGCGGGAACAGATTGAACGACTGGAACACCATGCCAATGCGCCGGCGCAACTTGAGCAGCTCGCTACGGGGCAACGCCTTGCCCGCTTCGATGTGCACGCCATCCATGCTGACCCGCCCCTTGGTCGGCGGCTCCAGTTGGTTGATGCAGCGCAGCAAGGTACTTTTGCCCGACCCGCTGGGGCCGATAATGGCCACTACCTCGCCCTTGTTCATTTCAAAACACACGTCGTGCAACACGGGGTAAGGGCCAAACTGTTTATGAATGCCCTCCAGGCGCAAGAACGGTTCGGCGCTGGCCACCGGCCGCGGCGCCAAGGTCGGTGCGGTTTCAATCACGGTCATGCTGCTCATGGTTTTGCTCCAGCTATCGATCGCCGTCGACTAAGGGCGTGCGCGAGAGTTTGATCGGCCCGTTGGCGCTGATCAGCACCTGTTCCTCGAGCTTCACCCCTTCCCCACCGCCTTGCTCACCAATGTAACTTTCCACCGACACCACCATGTTTTCCTGGAACAGGCCGTCATAGCCCCACTCGGCGAAATCCACGGCGTAGGCGACGCTGGGGTACTCGTCCACCAGCCCGACGCCGTGCAGCATCATCATGTAGCGGTTGTGCTCAAAGCGCTTGGGCACCGGCCAGCAGTGTTCGGCAAACTCGCGAAAGGACAGGCCCGGGCGCAGCAATTCGACGTTGTGGTTGATCTGCTGCGAGGCGATGTCGAGCAAGTCGCGTTGGGCCAGGGTCGGCGGCTTGCCGGGGCAGATGAAGCTGCGCGAGATGTCTGAAAGGTAACCGCCGGGGCCGACCATGTCGGTGTCGAAGCAGACCATTTCACCTGCCTTGATGACCTTGTCGGTGGCGTCCTGAAACCACGGATTGGTGCGCGGCCCGGAGCTGAGCAAGCGGCTTTCGGCCCACTCGCCGCCGTGCGCGACGTTGGTGCCGTGCATGATGCTCCACAGCTGGTTTTCGGTAACCCCCGGCACCAGGCTTGTGCGCATGCGGGCAATGGCCAGGTCGCACACGCCCATGGACACCCGGTGGCTGGCCACTTCTTCGGCCGATTTGATCAGGCGTGCCTGCTCCATCAAGGGCTGCGCATCGAACAGTTCAATACCCCGTTGCGTCAGGCGCTGCGCGCCCCAAGGGTCGCAGCGGTCCA
Source organism: Pseudomonas sp. TSO6 (assembly GCF_056098905.1). Lineage (NCBI taxonomy): Bacteria > Pseudomonadati > Pseudomonadota > Gammaproteobacteria > Pseudomonadales > Pseudomonadaceae > Pseudomonas > Pseudomonas sp. TSO6. The sequence goes on from NZ_JBLZWV010000068.1 coordinate 55,193, forward strand.
CCGCCAAGCGGCGGTTGCCGCCACCGTGGCGGGCCATCAGGTCTGCCACCTCCTGTGCCCAGCGCTCGGCTTTTTCCTGCACGCGGGGGCCGGCAAGAAAATACAGCCAGGGAATCGCCGGGCGAATTTCATCGATGGTTTCTACATGCTCGCTGTTGTGTCGGCTGCTGGTGAACTCGAACAGCACCACCGGGCCGTCGGTGGCCACGAATACATAGCGGCTGGGCGAGTGCATCACCCACAAACCAAGGTTATTGGTGTCGGTGGCATAGCGAATATTGATCGGGTCGGCCAACAGAATGCCGGCGTAATCCTGGGCGCGCAGTTGCTCGCGAATGCGCTCCAGGCGGTAATGGCGCAAGGCTTTGCGGTCGATGGCGGCATACGCATCGAGTAACGCCGTGTCGACCGGCGCGATGGCATGTTCAGTGACCTTGGCATCGCTGCGAAAGCGCAGGTCGCTTTCGGTTAACGCAGTGAGCAGCTCAATGGAATCAGAACCCGTTTGCATGCAACAACCTCCGCTGGGAAGAGTTTGATGTTCATCAAATTCAGTCAGACCAACTTTCGGGGCAGTAACTAAAGGCTTCTAAATCGGGTGACGGCTGTCTTTATTGTTGTGGGCAACACACGGTAGCTACAGGTCCTTGACCAGCCGCAGGGCATCGTAAATGGCCGCATGGGTATTGCGCGACGCCACTGCATCACCAATGCGGAACAACTGGAAGCGCCCTTCGGGGTTGCTGACAACGGTTTGCGGCTTGCCGACAATCAGGTCCATGTACTCCACGGCGCCTTCGTTGCTGGCCAAGGGTTTGAGTTCGAAATACAGCTCGTCCAGCGGCCGGGTGCCGTGGTTGACCACCACCTGGTCCACCAGGCGCGTTTTGGTCAGGTCGCTGTAATCGGTGCCGATCGTGGCCAGCAACTGGTCGCCTTGTTTCTCAACAGCCTTGAGCCGGTAGGTGACGGTGAAGGTGGTGTCCAATTGCTGTAACGAGCGCATGTAGGGCACCAGGTTCATGCCCATGACTTCTGGCGCGAACGAGCGGTCGGGGGTCATGATTTCGGTCTTGGCACCACTGCGGGCTATGAATTCGGCAGCTTGCAGGCCGGCGTGGTCGCCCGCATCGTCATACACCAGCACATTGCGCCCAGGCTTCACGTCGCCAGAAATGATGTCCCAGCTTGAAACCAGAAACTGGTTGCCGTGTGCCAGCACTTCGGTGTGCGGCATGCCCCCGGTGGCCACAATCACCACGTCGGCATTTTCATCAAGCACAACCGCGGTGTCTGCCCAGGTGTTGAAGTGGAACGTCACGCCAAGGCGCTCGCATTGCGCCATGCGCCAATCGATGATGCTGATCATTTCTTTGCGCCGCTCGGACTGCGCGGTCAGGCGAATCTGCCCGCCGGGTTTGTCCGCCAGCTCGTACACCACCACCTCGTGGCCGCGCTCCCCTGCCACACGTGCCGCCTCCAGGCCACCAGGGCCGGCGCCCACAATTACCACTTTGCGCTTGTGCACCGCCTTGGGTATTTCGTGGGGCATGGTGGTTTCACGCCCGGTCGCGGCGTTGTGAATGCAGTACGCAGCGCCAGCGTTGTAAATGCGGTCCAGGCAATAGTTGGCGCCCACGCATGGGCGGATATCGTCTTCACGGCCTTCGATGATCTTGCGCACGATGTGCGGGTCGGTCATGTGCGCGCGGGTCATGCCGACCATGTCCACCAACCCCGAGGCAATGGCATGACGCGCTGTGGCCACGTCGGGAATCTTCGCTGCATGGAAGGTAGGGAAGCCGGTCAGCGCCCTGATTTCACCGGCAAAGTCCAGGTGTGGCGCATTGCGCATGCCCTGGATCGGGATGATGTCGGTCAGCCCGGCGTCGGTGGCGATATTGCCGCGGATCACATTGAGGAAGTCGATCATGCCACTGTCTTTCAACAGTTGAGAGATATGCAAGCCCTCCTCTTTTTGCAGGCCACCGGCAAGCACTTCGTCCCCGGTGTAGCGGATGCCGACAATAAATTCGGGGCCCACACGTTTGCGAATGGCCGTGAGCACATCGAAGGTGAAACGCAGGCGGTTTTGCAGCGAGCCGCCGTACGGCCCTTCCAGTTCGTTGGTCAGGGGCGACCAGAACTGGTCCATCAAGTGGCCGTAGGCTTGCAGCTCGATGCCATCCAGGCCGGCGGCCTTCATGCGTTCGGCGGCATCAGCGTAGTCGCCAATGATGCGGTCGATGTCCCAATGTTCAAGCTGCTTGGGGAAGGCGCGGTGTGCGGGTTCCTGATTATGGGAGGGCGACACCACCGGTAGCCAGTCGCCTTTGTCCCAGCGGGTACGCCGGCCCAGATGGGTGAGCTGGATCATCACCGCCGCGCCATGTTCGTGGCACTCATCGGTCAGGTCTTTCATCCAGCCGACCACTTCGTCCTTGTAGGCCAGAATGTTGTTGAACACGGGCGGGCTGTCACGGGAGATCGCGGCGGAGCCTGCGGTCATGGTCATGGCCACACCCGCTTTGGCACGCTCGACGTGGTAGGCCCGGTAGAGTTTTTTCGGCATCCCGTCTTCCGGGTAAGCCGGTTCGTGGGAAGTGGTGATGATGCGGTTGCGCAGGGTCAGATGCTTGAGGCGATAAGGCTGAAGTAGCGGATCGTTTTTCATATCGGTCTCGCAAACAGGTCATCAGGCAAGCCGACAATATGCCCCTCTGTACACAGGTGTCAATACTCTTGACGATGGTGTACAGTTGCCAGAAATAGCAGATTGAAAAGGGAGAAATGCCCATGAAAGGCGCCACCTCAAAAGCGGAACCCGCAGGCCGAGGCTCACTGGAAGGCTGGCTGAATGCGGCCTATGAAAGCCTGACCGAGTCAGGTGTCGATGCCGTGCGCGTGATGCCGCTGGCAAAAAAACTAAATTTGTCGCGCACCAGCTTTTACTGGTTTTTCGAAGACCGCGATGCCCTGCTCGTAGCCTTGATCGAGCAGTGGAAAAACAAGAACACCTTCAATCTGGTGACCCAGTCCCAGGCCTATGCCGAGTCCATCACCGAGGCGATTCTCAACGTCTTCGACTGCTGGCTGAACAGCGAATTGTTCGACTCGCAATTCGAGTTCGCCATGCGCAGCTGGGCGCTGCAGTCACCGGAAGTGGCGCAGGAAATCGGCGAGGCAGACGCGCAGCGCGTCGAGGCATTGCGGCAGATGTTTGACCGTTTCGGCTTTGAAGACGATGCTGCGATCACCCGCGCCCGTTCGATCTACCTTACGCAAATCGGCTACATCAGCATGAAAACCCGGGAGCCGTTGGCACAGCGCATGCGCTACATCCCCGAGTACCTGAAGATTTTCACCGGCAGGGAGCCGGAGGCCCGTGAGCTGGAGCGCTTTTATCAGCGCAACGGTTTTAGTAGTGCCGATTTGAGCGCCTGACAAACACCGAGGCCTTTGCAAGCTTCAGGATTTGCGCACCTGTGGGCACGGGTTTGCCCGTGAACAGGGCGCAACCCGTGCCATCCCCTAGCCGTATTACCAGCTGTAACTCACCTTCGCCGTAACCTCACGCCCCGGGTTGTAGTAATTCGCCGTCCCCGACCCCACCACATGCTGCTCGTCAAACAGGTTGCTGACATTCAGGGCAAGGTCAGTCCCTTTGGCAATCTTGTAGTTCAAGGCCGCGTCAAACAGCGTGGTACCGTCGCTCTTCTTGGTGTTGGCAGCATCCATGTAATAACCACCAACGTACCTGGCACCCAGACCAACGCTCACATCAGTGTTGGCAATGTCGTAGTAGCTCCACAGCGAAGCCGTATGCTTCGGCGCCACAGTGAATTCCTTGCCCTTGAGCGAACTGCCGTCATACAGCGCGCCGCGCAGCACCTCAGTTTCCATGTAGGAATAGGCACCGATCAGGCTGAGGTTTTGCGTGACTTGCGCCTTGGCTTCCAGGTCCAGGCCGCGGGCACGTGACTCGCCCACCGTCTGCTGTTCGATGATGCCGCTCGGCAGCACGACGGCGATGGTGACGTTTTCCTGGGTCAGGTCATAAACGGCGGCAGAGAACAACGCATCCATGCCCAGTGGCGAGTACTTCACACCCACTTCGTACTGCCTCCCGGTCTGCGGCGTTACGCCAACCTGCGGAGGCGAAACCGATTCCACCATGCTCACATAAGTGGAGACTTCATCGTTCACGATGTAAGTCAGCGCGCCACGGTAGGACGTTTCAGAGAAGTTGTCGCTTTGCTTGCTCACCCCGCCGACGTACTCCGTGCTGGACAGGTCCATGGAGTCATTACGCACACCTGCTGTAGCGATCAAGCGGTCATAGAAGGACAGGTTCTGCTGCAGGAACACGGCCTTGGTGGTGGCGTCGTTCTTCTTGCGGGTATAGGGCGTGATGCCGCCAGGCACGCCGGTGAACACTGGGTTGGCGATATCGATGGAGGGCGCCAGGCTGTATACGGAGCTCTGTTTGGTGGTGGAGTCGAGGTATTCCACACCCACCAGGGTGCTGCTGTCGATGTGCTCGAACTGGGCATCGTATTGCAGCATCAGGTTGCCGTTGAGCTGATCGGCATCGCTGTCGGTGCCGAACACGTAGCGCGGTATGGTGGTGCCAACCCGCGAAGCGCTGTCGCTCAGGTAGACATAGCCAAAGTCATCGCTCAGCTCGCTGTAGCGCAGGTTGCCGCGCAGCGTGAAGCCGTTGTCGAAGTCGTGGGTGATGTTGCCGCTGAGGCTGGTGCGCTCGACATCGTGGAAGTTGTAGCCGGGCTCGCCGTAGAAATCGCTGCGGTCGTATTCCTTGTCCAGTGGGTAGCCACCGCTGTTTGGCGAGCTGTTGGTCTTCAGGTAGTCGAGGATCACGGTAGCCGAAGTGAAGTCGGTAGGCGCCCAGGTCAGGCCGCCCATCACGAACCGGTTATCGTCCTGCGAGTGGTCGTACTCACGGTCGCTGTTCTGCATCTTGGCAGTAAAGCGGCCGGCCAGCGTCTGTTCGTCGTTCAGGGCGTCGCCTACATCGATACCAGTTTCGGCATGGTCATACGAGCCGTAGGTGACATAGCCCTGGCCAAATTTTTCGAAGCGCGGCTGCTTGGTCACGAAGTTGACCGAGCCGCCTGGGTCTGCCGGGCCGAACAGGGTGGAGTTGGCGCCGCGCAGAATTTCGATGCGCTCGTAGGCGAACGGGTCTTCGCGCACACCACGCATCGAGCTCAAGGTCAGGCCGTCACGGTAAGTGGTGGCCTGGAAGCCGCGGATCTGGAAGTAGTCGTTGCGGTCGTCCGAGCCGTAGAAGTCGCTGACCACACCTGGGGTGTATTGCAGCGCCTCTTCCGTGGTGCTGACGCTGCGCTGCTGCATTTCCTTGTTGGTCACTACCGACACGGAGGCTGGCGTGTTGAGGATGCTGGTCGCCACCTTGCCACCCACCCACAGTTCCTTGGCAACCACCGAATTGGTGTCATCGTCGGCACTGGCCTTGACCTTGGCGTTGATGATGACGGGCGCCAGGCGGTAGTCCTCGGTCGCGCCCAGCTCCAGCGGGCCAGCTGGCTTTGGCTGCGGTACCACCAGGTAAGCACTCGGGCCTTGCTGCTCAGCTTGAAGCTCGGTCCCCTGCAACAACGACGACAGTGCAGCCGACGTGCCCAACGCGCCTTGCACGCCCGCCGTGTTGCGGTTGGCTACGCTCTGTGCGTCGAAGGACAGGCTGATACCGGCCTGGCGCGCAAAGTGGTCAAGCGCCGGCGCCAGTGGGCCACCAGGAATATTCCATTGCTGGACCTGGTTGTTGTGCTCAGCGGTAGCAGCTTGCGCAAACGCAGGCAGCGCAGAGCTGCTGACAACCAGGCCCAGGAAAGCAGCGTGCACAGCACGGCTCAAAGGATGGCGCTGTGAAACCGGGGTCAAACTCATTTTCTCGCTCCGTAGAGGGGTCGGCGGGCTGGCCTGTATTCCGGCCTTCTCTACAAGCCGAACGAGAATGAGAAAACACCTCATTTATTTTTCGGGTAGCTGGAGGCACCACATCGCGGGTGCCTCCAGCGCTTAAACCTTATTCACTATCGCGGCTCGCAAACGGGTCAAACTCGGGGTCGTTCAACTTCAGGATGTGGTTCTTGATGGCATAACCGGCCAGCTCGATGTATTCCATATAGAAGTCTTTACCCAGTTGCCGCAGCGGTGAGCCCTTCAATGAGTCAGCGACAGCTTTTAACGTTATGATCCCGGATTGTTCAGCGATGATTTCCACACTGTGCACACGCTTTTCAGGGTGGTCATAGGGCTTCTGGTACCAGCTCGCGATCTGATACTGGATATCCTCTCTTTCCAGCGCCTGATACAGATGGCTGGCAAACGCGATGCTGGTTTCGCGAATCAGGCCTGGGTCGATATCGCGCTTTTCAAGTAGCGTTTCAGTGGGTTGATAAGCAACATACAGCAGGTCGGCGATGGTGAAGCCCGGCATCGGCGGGAAAACGCCTGGCGGTAGTTGGTCCGCCGGGATTGATAGCTGGTCGGAATAGTCGTCGTTTTGCACGGGAAGCTCCTTGCCTCGGCATAGTTTTACTGGCCAGCGCCAGCCTCATCCACGCGCCATTGCTGGCGCGCAGTGAAATGACATTTTCCGGTTGTATTAGTTGCGCGCAAGGGTGAAATAACTGCGGTCAGCTACCTACTCATCCGAGTGCGGTTTCAAAGCGGTTTTGCCGGTGTGGATACATGCCTTTTACAGGGATTGGCTTTGCCCCAGTAGCGTTTCCTGCGTAGCGGGCAGCGGGCGGCTCAGCAGCACGCCCACCACCACCGCGAACACCAGCGCTGCAAGGCCCGCAACCTGCAACACGGCCTCGAAGCCACCCATGAACGCCTGGCGGGCCAAGGGTGCCACCGCTTCACGCAAGCCCGGATCAAGCAGCGCCAGGGCCGCCTGCAGGTCGCCCGCCGCTACCCGCGTGGCCATCGCAGCAACCTGGCCCACTTGCGATGGCGCTACGGCAACCAGGGCTTCGTGAAGCAATTGCCCGCTGCGGGCGGCCAGTACGCCACCCAGTAAACCGATAGCCAGGACGATGGCCCCGAAGCGCGTAGTTGTACTCAACCCGGAAGCCATCCCGGTACGCTGGCGTGGCACACACGCCATGATGTTTTTCTGGGTGTCGCCATTTAGCAGCCCGGCACCCGCCCCCAGCACCAGGCTGGCCAGGGCAAAGGCTGCATAGCCGCCAAACCCGGCGGCCCAGGCACACAGCAGGTTGCCCACCCCCACCAGCACCAGGCCCAACGCAAACACCTGCGCCGGGCTCAAGTGCGCCGCCAGGCGCATGCCCAAGCGCGGTGTCAGCAACATGGCCACAGCAAACGGCAGCATGCCGGCCCCGGCTGCCAATGCGGACAGTTGCAGGCCGTTTTGCAGGTACAGCGGCAGCAAAGTCATCATCACCTGGGCGCAAGCGGCGTACGCGAACATGCCCAGCAAGGCGCCGACGAAACGCCCGCTGCGCATCAGCCGCAGGTCGATCATCGGCCGTGCCTGGCTGCGCTCCACCATCACGAACAGGCCGAACAGGAAGGCGCTGATCACCAGCCGCCCAAGGGTTTGCGCGCTGCCCCAGCCTACCTGGTTGGCATCGATCATCGCCCAGATCAGGTAGCCCAGGCTGCCGGCGAAGGTCAGGCTGCCCCATGGGTCGAGCCGGGCTGCAGCACTGTCGCGGGACTCCTCGACACTGCGCATCACCATCACTGCAAGCAGCGCTACCAGCGGCAGGTTGATGTAGAAGATCCAGCGCCAACCCAGGGTGCTGGCGATCACCCCGCCCAGTAACGGCGCAAAGGTGATGGTGGCGCCCATGCAGGCACCCCAGAACGCCCACGCGCGCATGCGCTCCTGCGGCTCATGAAAGCGGTTGCCGATCGCGGCCAGGGCCGAGGTCAGCAACAACGCAGCCCCAACACCCTTGGCGGCCCTGGCCAGGTCAAGGAACAGCAGGTTGGGCGCGGCACCACACGCCAGCGAGGCGAAACCGAACAGCACCAGGCCGAGCAGCAGCATGCGCCGCCGGCCAAAACGGTCGGCCAGGCTGCCGGCGGGCAACAGGCAGGCGGCGAAGGCCAGCAGGTAGGCGCTGACCACCCACTCGATATCGGCGAAAGAGCCGGACAGGTCGCGGGCGATGCTGGGCAGGCTGACCGCGACGATGTTGGTGTCGAGAATGATCAGGGCGCAAACCAGAGAGGCAGTGAGCAGGGTAAAACGTGCAGAGGGCATGATGGGGCTCCGGAAGCTGAGCTGGCTGGTTTGAAGTGCCTTTAACCTGCGGGATCGCCGGGACCGCTGCGCGCTCCATCGCCGGCAAGCCAGCTCCCACAGGGGCCGCGTCGTGTTCGAGGTTGCGCAATACCTGTAGGAGCTGGCTTGCCGGCGATGGACCGCACAGCGGTCCCTGCAATTGCACAGGCATGCTTTGCCGCCAAGCCACCAGCCTTGTAGTGTTGGCCTCAACCATAACGCCGCCAACCCATAGCTTTGTTAGCCCCGGCGGCCTGCGTCATTACCCTGTAGGTAACACCCATGGAAATCCGCCATTTCCGCTACTTCCTGTGCGTCGCCCGCCACGGCCATTTCACCCGTGCCGCCGAGCAACTGGGCATCGCCCCGCCTACCCTCAGCCGGCAGATCCAGGACATGGAGCGCGAACTGGGGGTACGCCTGTTCGAGCGCAGCCAGCGCGAGGTCAACCTGACCGCCGCCGGCCAGGCGTTGTTGATCGAGGCGGAGCACGCCGTGCGCCAGTTCGATGCGGCGCAACTGGGCGCACAGAAGGCCGCCCGTGGCGAAAGCGGGCGTATCGAACTGGGCTACGTGGCCTCGGCCGCCTACTCGGGCATGCTCCAGCAGCAAGTCAGCCGCTACAGCGAAACCTGCCCTGGCGTACGCCTGAATATCCGTGAACTGCCCATGGCCGAACTACCCGGCATGGTCCGCGACGGCTTGCTCGACCTTGCCTACGTGCGCTCACCGATGGAGCTGCCTGACGAACTGCAAGCCATCGCCTTGCATCAGGAAGGTTTCGTCCTCGCCCTGCCCGCCAGCTCGCGGATCAACGAAGTGCCGCAGATCCCGGCCTCGCGCCTGGCCAACGAAACCTTCATCCTCCCCGAGCAAATTTCCGGCACGCTGGAAGTGGCCGCGCAAGGTGGTTTCGTGCCCAGGCTTGGCCCACAACCCGGCAGCCTGGTGGCCGTGATTACCCTGGTCTCACTTGGGCAAGGCATTGCTGTAGTCCCGGAATCGGTGGTGCAGCGCATCAACCTGCCGCAGGTGAATTACCGGCGGGTCGTCGATTGCCAGGCCAGCTCGTGGCTAAGCCTGATCCACCGGCGGTTCGAAAAAGCGCCGGCAGTGATGAGGTACATCGAGATGATGAAGGCCTGACAGTCGCCCTGAAAAACAAAGGGCACCATCCACGGGTGCCCTTCGCCTTACCGCATGGTGAACTCAATCACCCCATCGACCGCGCCCCCACCGGTTGCGCATGGCCGCGCGAGGTCACGATCCCCAGGAAGGAAATCACGATCGCCAGGCCCAATGTAGAGCTGACCTCCACCCGGTGCTCAGGCGTGTACATCATCACTGCCAGCGCCCCGGCAATGAAGATGATTACCGCCCAGGTCAGGTACGGGAACAGCCACATGCGGAACTTCAGCTCGGTGTTCTCCCGCTCCAGGCGGCGGCGCATGCGCAGCTGCGAAATGGCGATGACCATGTACACCAGCAGGGCGATGGCCCCGGAGCTGGCCAGCAGGAACTCGAACACGCCCTTCGGTGCGAAGTAGTTGAGCACGGCGATGGCTGCGCCGATCAGGGTGCTGCCAAACACTGCAGCGCGCGGTACGCCAACCTTGGAGGTCTTGTTGAGGAAGGCCGGGGCGTCACCCCGCTTGGCCAGCGAGTACATCATCCGCGAAGCAATATAGATCGACGAGTTCATGCAGCTGGTCACAGCCACCAACACCACCAGGTCGACCATGAAGGCCGCGTTGGGGATGTTCATGATTTCCAGCGCACGCTGGTACGAGCCCACCACCGCCAACTGCGGGTCGTTCCACGGCACCACCGAAATGATCACGAAGATCGACAGGATGTAGAAGGTGCTGATTCGCCAGATCACCGAGCGGGTGGCTTTGGCGATGTTGCGCGAAGGGTCGCTGGATTCGGACGCGGCGATAGTCACCGCCTCGGTGCCGATGAAGCTGAACATCACGGTGATGAACGCACCGACCACTGCCGACCAGCCCTTCGGCGCAAAGCCGCCGTACTCGGCCATCAGCCCGCTCAGGCCGCTGACCTCGCGGTTGGGCAGCCAGCCCATCAGTGCGGCAAAGCCCAGGCCGATGAAACCCAGAATCGCCGTAACTTTCAGGATGGCGAACCAGAACTCGAACTCACCGTACTTGGCCACGCTGAACAGGTTGGTGCAGGCCAGCAGCAGTACCGAGGCCAGGGCGAAGATCCAGCTGTCCACCTGCGGGAACCAGGCGTTCAGCACATGCCCGGCAGCCAGTGCTTCGATAGGGATTACCAGTACCCAGAACCACCAGTACAACCAGCCGATGGTGTAGCCGGCCCAGCGGCCGATGGCCTGGTCGGCGTAGGTGGAAAACGATCCGGTATCAGGGTGTGCCACGGCCATTTCGCCGAGCATGCGCATGACCAGTACCACCAGGGTTCCGGCCACGAAATACGAAACTATGGTTGCTGGCCCGGCCGCCGCGATGGCGTGACCAGAGCCTACGAAAAGTCCGGCGCCGATGATGCCGGCGATGGACAGCATCGTTACATGACGAGGCTTGAAACCTTGTGCAAGGTTGCCATCAGATCCCACGGTGCTCATTGATGTTGTTCTCTTTTTGCTGACACAAGGATGGACGGGCAGGCGTAGGCGAAAATATCTCCTTTCAAATCAGTTAGTCGACAGGTTGCTCGCGCGCTGTTGTTGATCTTTGGCGCGCATCACAGAGCAACGTGTCCGTGCGGTTCGGGCTTCATTTAAGCCTCGCAGGGCTGCGGGAAATTACACGAGAACGCCCCGGAACTGTTCGATCACGACAGGGCAGTTCCAATACCGCCAGATGTCGCGAATGGCATGCCCGATCGCGCCATCGGGCCATCTGGCGCTTTTGTTTTTCATTTGGATGTGTGTTGCCAGTGCCGGCCTCTTCGCAGCACAAGGCTGCTCCTACAGGGACCGCACTAGTCTCAACGGCAGCGGGGTACCTGTAGGAGCAGCCTTGTGCTGCGAAGAGGCCAGCACAGGCCCAGGTATTTTCAGCCACCCACAAAAAAGCCCCGGTCACCCAGGGCTCTCTCTGCACACACTGCACCTGCAATCGCCTCAACGCACCAGGCAAGGCCGCTTGTTATCGAACTGCCAGCCCGAGATCAGATACTGCATCGCCACGCTGTCATCCCGCGCCCCCAACCCCATGTTGCGGTAGCACTCATGGGCCTTGGCCAACTGGTCCTCATCCAGCTCAACCCCCAGCCCCGGCCGGGCCGGTACCCACACATGCCCGTCCACTATGCGCAGCGGTTCACGGGTAAGGCGCTGGCCGTCCTGCCAGATCCAGTGGGTATCGATTGCGGTGATCTCGCCCGGCGCCGCAGCCGCCACCTGGGTGAACATCGCCAGCGAAATGTCGAAGTGGTTGTTCGAATGCGAACCCCAGGTCAGCCCCCAGTCATTGCACATCTGCGCCACCCGCACCGAACCCTGCAAGGTCCAGAAGTGCGGGTCGGCCAGCGGAATATCCACTGCCTGCGACTGGATCGCATGACCCATCTGCCGCCAGTCGGTGGCAATCATGTTGGTGGCGGTGCGCAAGCCGGTGGCACGGCGGAACTCGGCCATCACCTCACGGCCCGAGTAACCGTTCTCGGCGCCGCAGGGGTCTTCGGCATAGGCCAGCACGCGATGCTTGTCGCGACACAGGGCAATGGCCTCTTTCAGTGACCAGGCGCCGTTGGGGTCAAGCGTGATTCGCGCTTCAGGGAAGCGCTCGGCCAGCGCCGTCACGGCTTCCATCTCCTCCTCGCCACGCAGCACGCCGCCCTTGAGCTTGAAGTCGCTGAAGCCATAGCGCTGCTCGGCCGCTTCGGCCAGGCGTACCACCGCTTCCGGGGTCAAGGCCTTCTCGTGGCGCACGCGGAACCAGTCGTCATCGGCATCGGCCTCGTTGCGGTAGGCCAGGTCGGTCTGCTGACGATCGCCGATGTAGAACAGGTAACCCAGCATCTTCACCGCATCGCGCTGCTGCCCCTCGCCCAGCAGGGCCGCCATGGGCACGTTGAGGTGCTGGCCAAGCAAGTCGAGCAGCGCCGACTCGATGGCCGTTACCGCATGCACGGTAATCCGCAGGTCGAAGGTTTGCAGGCCACGGCCCGCCGAGTCGCGGCTGGCGAAGGTCTGGCGCATGGCATTGAGCACGCGCTGGTAGTGGCCGACCGGCTGGCCGACTACCAGGCTGCGGGCGTCTTCCAGGGTCTGGCGAATCTGTTCACCGCCAGGCACCTCGCCCAGCCCGGTATTGCCAGCGCTGTCGCGCAGTACCACCACGTTGCGGGTGAAATACGGGCCATGGGCGCCACTGAGGTTCAGCAGCATGCTGTCATGGCCGGCCACTGGGATCACCCGCAGGTCGGTGACCACCGGGGTGCTGGTATGAACGGCGGGGTTGGTCTGCATATTCATGATTGTTGTCTCGCAGTATTCAGTGGGTCTGGCCCAGGGCCGAGGGGGCCTTTAGGTCATCGGAAGGGGCGCCCTTTGGGCGAGTGCGAACGAAGAAGATGGCAATGGCCGCCAGCACCGAGGTCACAGCCAAGCCATACAGCCCACCCTGGATCGAACCGGTCTGCTGCTCCAGCAGGCCGAACGTGGTGGGAGCAACAAAGCCGCCGAGGTTGCCGACCGAGTTGATCAGGGCGATCACTGCCGCCGCGATGCGGGCATCCAGGTAACCCTGCGGGATCGGCCAGAACAGTGACGATGCCGACTTGAAACCGATGGCCGCGAAGCACACGGCGACAAAGGCGAACACCGGGCCACCGGTGGTGGACATGAACATGCCGATTGCGGCGACCACCAGGGCACCGGCTACCCAGGCCTGCTGGAACTTCCAGCGCGCGGAGCCCGCTGCGAAGGCGTACATGGCCAGGATCGAGATCAGCCACGGGATCGAGTTGAAGAAGCCGACCTGCAGGTCGCTGAGGTCACCCATGCGCTTGATGATGCTCGGCAGCCAGAAGGTGGCGGCGTAGATGGTCAACTGGATGCAGAAGTAGATCACGCAGAACAGCACGATCTGGCGGTCCTTGAGCAGGCTCCAGGCCGAAGCCTTGACCGTACCCACGGCTTCGCGCTCACGCTGCTCGCGGTCGATGGTGGCCACCAGCGCGTCCTGCTCGGCCTGGCTCAACCACTTGGCATCCTGCGGCTTGGAGTCCAGCCAGAAAAACACGAAGAAGCACAAGGCGACCGAGGCCATGCCTTCGATGAACAGCATCCACTGCCAGCCATGCATGCCCAGGCCCTGGATCTGCATCAACGCCCCGGCCAGCGGCCCGGAAATCAGCGAAGCCAGCGCCGAACCGCTGAGGAAGATGGCAATCGCCTTGCCGCGCTCGGCGCCTGGCAGCCAGCGGGTGAAGTAGTAGATCACCCCAGGGAAGAAGCCCGCCTCGGCAACACCCAGCAGAAAGCGCAGCACGTAGAACTGGGTTTCGTTCTGCACAAAGGCCATGGCCGTGGCCACCAGCCCCCAGGTGAACATGATGCGGGTCAGCCAAAGCCGCGCCCCCACTTTTTGCAGCAGCATGTTCGAAGGCACTTCGAACAACGCGTAGCCGATGAAGAACAAGCCGGCGCCAAAGCCGTAGGCTGCGGCGCTGATGCCCAGATCGCTTTCCAGGTGCGGGCGGATGAAACCGATATTGACGCGGTCGAGGTAGTTGACGATGAACATGATGACGAACAGCGGCAGGACATGGCGCTTGACCTTGGCTACAGCACTGGCCAGGGCGTCGCCGTCATTCCGGGCAGACGGAGCGAGGGTGTCGTTCACGTGCGAATCTCCCACTAATTGTTTTTGTGCGGGTCTTGGTTGTCTGACATGGCAGTGGGGCTGAGCATATTCGCGACGAGGTTGTACAACAAGATCAACAGTGTCGGCAAAATGGCAAAATACAAGCTGTCACAATGACAATGTGCTGCGATCTTTCAAAAGTAGAGAACTCAAATGCCAGCTTGGAGGCAGAAAAAATCGGCAAAAAATAATTTTATGGATTAACTTGTCGTACAAGTACAGCGCGAAACGGATCACACCATGGAACCCGAACACGCCCGCAAACGCGGCCACAGCCGCGCCCATGACCTGGTATCCAGCCTGACCCAGCAGATTTTGCTGGGCACCTTCAAGCCGGGTGACAAGCTGCCCTCAGAGAACACACTGGTGCGCGAGCATGGCGTCAGCCGCACGGTGGTGCGTGAAGCCTTGTCCAAGTTGCAGGCTTCCGGGCTGGTGGAGCCGCGCCACGGTATCGGTACCTTCGTGATGGAGCGCCAGGCCCAGGCCGGGCTGCGCATCGCGGCGGAAAGCGCGGCGAATGTGCGCGACCTGCTGGAGCTGCGCATTGGCCTGGAAGGCCAGGCCGCCGCCCTGGCTGCGCTGCGCCGTGACGAGGGGCACCTGGTGCGCATGCGCCAGGCGCTGGATGACTATCAGGACCTGGCAGCCGCCGGCGACAGCTGCATCGAGGCCGACCGACGCTTCCACCTGCTGATTGCCGAGGCTACCGGCAACCTGTACTTCACCGAGATGCTGCTGCAATTGGGCAACAGCCTGATCCCGCGCAACCGCATGGCCCTGGCCGAACGCGGCGGGGCGAAGCTGGCGCGGCAGGCGTACCTGGCCAACCTGGAGCATGAGGCAATCCTCAATGCCATCCGCCGGCAAGACCCGGATGCAGCGCGGGCGGCGGTCTGCCTGCACCTGTCCAACAGCCGCGACCGGATGCTGCCGGACTAGGGGCCGCTGCGCAGCCCTTCGCGGGCACGCCCGCTCCCACAGGTACCGCGTATGGGCATTACCAGGTCAGGCAGATCTTGCCGAAATGCCGGTTGCTTTCCTGGTAGCGGAACGCCTCGACGATCTGCTCCAGTTCGAAGTGCTTGTCCACCACCGGCCGCAGGCCGTTGGCATCGATCGCCCGCACCATCGCCTGCTGCTGGGCGCGGCTGCCCACCAGCACACCTTGCAGGCGAATCTGCCGCACCAGCGCCTGCACCAGCGGCAGCTGACCGGCCACGCCGGTAAGAATGCCGATCAGCGACACATGCCCACCGATGCGCGCGGCGATCATCGACTGCTCCAGCGTCGCCGGGCCGCCCACTTCGATCACATGGTCGACACCGCGGTTACCGGTGAGCTCGCGCACCTTCTCACCCCAGGCCGGGGTGCTCTTGTAGTTGATCAGGTGGTCGGCGCCCAACGCTTTCAGGCGCTCCAGCTTGGCGTCGCTGGACGACGTGGCGATCACCGTGGCGCCAGCCAGCTTGGCAAACTGCAGGGCGAAGATCGACACACCACCGGTGCCCTGCACCAGCACCGTGTCGCCAGGCTTGAGGTGGTCGTCGCTCATCAGCGCACGCCAGGCGGTAAGGCCAGCGGTGGTCAGGGTAGCGGCTTCGGCATGGCTGAAGCCTTTGGGCGCCAGGGTGAACGCGGTGGCGCGGGCGGTCACCTGTTCGCGGGCATAGCCGTCGAGGCCGTCACCGGGCACCCGGGCAAAGCCCTCGACATTGGCCTGGCCGTCGAGCCAGTCGGGGAAGAAGGTGCTGACCACATGGTCGCCGACCTGGAACTCGCTGACGCCTTCGCCCACCGCAACCACTTCGCCGGCGCCATCGGCCATGGGGATACGCCGCTCGCTCGGGCCCCACATGCCGCTGACCACGGCAAAGTCATGGTAGTTGAGGGAGCTGGCGTGCAGCCGCACGGTGATTTCGCCGGCCTTGGGGGCCTGGGCCTCGCTGGTGCCGACCTCGACCTTGTCGTAGCCGCCGCCGGGTTGTACGTAGATGGCCTTGCTGGTCATGGGTGGGTCTCCGTATCAGAGGAAAGAATGGGGTTGAGCATAGACAGGTCCGGCACCACAGACCTGAGACTTGCACAATGCGTGTGGGAGCGGGCATGCCCGCGAAGAGGCCCGCGTTGCCGACACAAGAATCAGCCCAGCATCACCTTCAGTGCCCGGCAATCGGCCGCATGCCAATCCACCAGTTCCGGCCACGGGTTATCCGGCAGATTCACCAGCACCGTGCGTGCGCCTGCAGCACGCCCACAGTCCAGGTCAAACCGGTAATCCCCCACCATTACCAGCTCGCTTGGCGCCACGCCCCAGGCACTGGCAATCTTCAGTAGCCCGTCCGGGCTCGGCTTGGGGGCCGCTTCGTCACGCCCCAGAATGTGCTCCACCGGGAAGCAGTCTGCCAGGCCGATGGCCTCCAGCGTCACATGCGCCAGCTCGCGGGCATTGCGCGTCAGGATGCCCAACCGGCAGCCGCGCCCGGCCAACTCGCGCACCAGCTCCACCGCCCCGGTGGCCGCCGTGGAGGCAACTGCCAGGTCGCGTTCGTGCTCCAGCAACCAGGCATGCTTGGCTGCCGATACCTCTGCGGGCAAGGCCGCCAGGTGAGTGAGGATGTCGTGCTCGGCGGGGATGTCCAACGCCACGCGAATGGCGTCGAAATCATGCACGGCCACGGTCAGGGTGCCGTCCATGTCGAACACCCAGTTGCGCACCTCGCCCAGGCTCATGCCCAATCCTTGCGATGGCGAATCAGGCCTTCCTGGCTCGACGATGCCACCAGTTGCCCGGCCTGGTTGAAGATGCTGCCGCGGCAGAAACCGCGGGAATTCCCGGCCCAAGGGCTGTCGGTGGCGTACAGCAGCCACTCGTCGGCGCGCAGGTTGCCATGGAACCACAGCGAATGGTCGAGGCTGGCGATCTGCATGTCGCGCTGCCACACCGACTTGCCATGGGGCAGCAACGCCGTGGTCAGCAGGCCGAAGTCCGAGGCATAAGCCAGCAGGTACTTGTGCAGGGCGGGGACGTCGGGCAGGTTGCCGTCGGCGCGGAACCAGGCGTACTTCACCGGGTCGCCAGGCTTGGGGTTGAACGGGTCGCGCTCGGTGACCGGGCGGATCTCGATCGGCTTGGCGCACAGCACCTTGTCGCGAATACGCTCGGGCAACTGGTCGGCCATGGCGCGGGCCAGCTCCACCTCGCTCGGCAGGTTTTCCGGGCCGACCACGTCTGGCATTTGTGCCTGGTGCTCGAAACCTTCCTCGTCGTACTGGAACGACGCGCTGCAGGTGAATATGGTCTGCCCCTTCTGGATCGCCGTTACCCGCCGGGTACTGAAGCTGCCGCCATCGCGCACGCGGTCCACCGAGTACACCACCGGCAGGCTAGCATCGCCCGGGCGCAGGAAGTAGCCGTGCAAAGAATGCACATGGCGGGCGTCCTCGACCGTCTGGCTGGCCGCCGACAAGGACTGGCCCAGCACTTGCCCACCGTACAGCTGGCGGAAGCCCAGGTCCTGGCTACGCCCACGGAACAGGTTCTCCTCGATGGATTCGAGGCTCAACAGGTCGACCAGGTCGTCCAACACATGACTCATTGGGGGTTCTCCTCGCAAGGCAACACGTCTCTACAGCGCTCGTTATGAAGGCAAATGATACAGGGTTTGTCATTCGCGCCGGGCATGGCCGTGCATTCAGGCGCGCAGGGTGCGCTCCCAGTGTGCGCGGTCGATGCGGTACAGCACGTGCGGGCGCAGCGGGTGGCCCTCGGCCAGGCGGGGGTGTTCGAAGCTACCGTTCAGGTCCTGCTGCATGCCGATGGCTTGCATCACCTTCTGCGACGGCAGGTTGCTCTCGCTAGTGAACGACACCACTTCTTCCAGGCGCAATTGGGCGAAAGCACAACGCAGGCAGGTCCACGCCGCCTCGCTGGCAAAGCCCAGGCCCCAGTGGCGACGTGCCAGGCGCCAGCCGATCTCCACCGCCGGGGCAAAGGGTGCCTCGAAGTTGACATTGAGCAACCCGGTCATGCCGATGAACGCGCCGCTGTCCTTGCGCTCCAGCGCCCACAGGCCAAAGCCGTACTCATTGAAATGCCCGCGCACACGGCCGATCAACGCAGCCGCCTCAACGCGCGTCAGCGGCGCCGGAAAGTAGCGCATCACCTGGGGGTCGGCACACAGCGCGGCGAACTCGCGCAAGTCATCGTCATGCCATTGGCGCAGCACCAGCCGTGCGCTTTCCAGTTGGAGGATGGGGGTCATGGGGCCTGCTCCGGTTTACCGCCTTGCAGTTTACAGCGTAGGCGCGGGCGCGGGTTTCACCCAGCCGGCAGCAGCCAAATGCAATTTTCACACGCCCTTCACCGGCCCCCGACAGGCCGCTTGGCAGGATGCCGCCATCCACCTCCGCGCTAGCCGCGGCACTGCCAACGGAGCAACGCATGCTATCGAGCAACACCCTGGGGCACCCTGCCATTCATGCCCGGCGCAAGCGGCGCCTGTCACGCAAGGCCCTCGGTGCCGCCCTTGGCCTGTGCATGGTCGTGACGGCGTTGACCACCTGGCTGGCGACGAGGACGCATATCGTGGACCTTGGTAACGAGCAACAACTGAGTGACAGCGGCCTGTTGCAGGACTGGGCCGACGGCGCTGTGATCGTGATGATCCGCCACGCCGAACGCTGCGACAGCGCCCCCGGGCCCTGCCTGGACGACCCCACCGGCATCACCGTGGCCGGCAGCCAGGCCGCTGGCCGCGTTGGCCAGGGGCTGCACCAACTGGGCCTGAACAACGCCGACATGCTCAGCAGCCCGAAGCTGCGCACCCGGCAAACCGCGCATTTCATCCTCGGCCAGGCGGTGGCCAGCGAAGACTGGCTGGAAGGCTGTGACAACCAGTTTGCCAGTGAAGCACTGTCACGCAAGCGCCCCGGCCACAACCTGGTGCTGGTGACCCACAACGGCTGCATCGACCACTTCGCCCGCCAGCAGAACGTTACCGGTAGCGAGCGCCAGAGTAGCTATGCCAGCGCCCTGTTCGTGTCGGTGGATGGCAATGGCAAGGCACGCATCCTCGGGCGACTGAACGAACCTGACTGGCAACGGGTACTGGCCAGCGCCGGCAAATAGCATTCCCCTGCTCCGGCCTCATCGCCGGCAAGCCAGCTCCCACAGGTTCCCCATGGCCTTCGAGGCTTGTGCATTACCTGTGGGAGCTGGCTTGCCGGCGATTGGGCAGCAAAGCGGCCCCGGCCATGGCAAGATCAGCACTGGCCCTGATTGCGACCCCATCCATGCCGTTGCCGCTGATCTACCACGAAGACTACAGCCCGGAGTTCCCCGCCGAACACCGCTTCCCGATGGACAAGTTCCGCCTGCTGCATGACCACCTGGTCGACAGCGGGCTGACCACCGACCAGGCATTGCTGCGCCCGGACATCTGCCCCGACGACATCCTCGCCTTGGCCCACGACCGTGGCTACATCGAGCGCTACATGAACGGCGACCTGTCCCGCGAAGACCAGCGTCGCCTCGGCCTGCCCTGGAGCGAAGCCCTGGCCCGGCGCACGGTGCGGGCAGTGGGTGGCTCGCTGCTGACCGCCGAGATGGCGCTGCAACATGGCATCGCCTGCCACCTCGCCGGTGGCACCCACCATGCCCATTACGACCACCCCGCCGGCTTCTGCATCTTCAACGACCTGGCCGTGATCAGCCGCTACCTGCTGGAGGCTGGCCGGGTACACCGGGTACTGATCTTCGATTGCGATGTGCACCAGGGTGACGGCACCGCGCGCATCCTGCACGACACCCCGGAGGCCATAACCGTGTCGTTGCATTGCGAACAGAACTTCCCGGCCCGCAAGGCGCAGAGCGACTGGGACATTCCCCTGCCTCGTGGCATGGGCGATGCGGCCTACCTGAAGGTGGTGGACGACACCCTCAACTACCTGCTGCCGCTCTATCAACCCGACCTGGTGCTGTATGACGCCGGCGTCGATGTGCACAAGGACGACGCCCTGGGCTACCTGCAACTGACTGACGCCGGCCTGGCTGGCCGTGACGAAGCGGTGCTGCGCCATTGCCTGGGCCGAGACATCCCGGTGGTTGGCGTAATCGGCGGCGGCTACAGCAAGGACCGCGAAGCGTTGGCCAGGCGCCATGGCATCCTGCACCACAGCGCGGCACGCGTCATCGGTTGTTCACAATGACTGTGGAACCGCTTGTGGATAACCTGCGGGAAAGGCGCTGTAGCCCTTTGCACACAGGGCCTGCAGAACTCTGATCGTTTTTTGACCAGTGCTTCCATGGGCAGCGCTGCGCTAGAATGCGCATCTTTTCCACAGCCTGCTGCCCACCATGCCCGATCTGAACCCCGCCTCCCCTCCCCTCGCCGTCGTTATCGGTGGCGGCCCCGCCGGCCTGATGGCCGCCGAAGCGCTGGCCCAGGCGGGCCTGGCGGTAGAGGTGTTCGACGCCATGCCTTCGGTAGGGCGCAAGTTCCTGCTCGCGGGGGTTGGCGGCATGAACATCACCCACTCCGAGCCATACCCAGCGTTCGTTTCACGCTATGCCGAGCGCCAGGGCGAAGTCGATGCGCTGCTGCGCGACTTCGACGCCGACGCCTTGCGCCAGTGGATTCACGGCCTGGGCATCGAAACTTTCGTCGGCACCTCGGGGCGGGTGTTCCCCACCGACATGAAGGCCGCGCCATTGCTGCGCGCCTGGCTCAAGCGCCTGCGCGACAGCGGGGTAGTTATCCACACCCGCCACCGCTGGTTGGGCTGGAACGCCGACGGTGCCTTGCGGATCGCTTATCCACAGGGCGAGCGCGCGGTGAAGGCTGCAGTCGTGGTACTGGCGCTGGGTGGCGGCAGTTGGGCGCGGCTTGGTTCGGATGGCGCCTGGCAGCCATTGCTGGCCGAACGGGCTGTGGATATCTCGCCTTTGCAGCCCAGCAACTGCGGGTTTGAGGTAGAAGGCTGGAGCGCGTTGCTGAAGGACAAGTTCGCCGGCGCGCCATTGAAGAACATTGCCCTCAGCATACCGGGCAGTGCACCGCGCAAGGGCGAGTTCATCCTCACCGCCCAAGGTGTGGAAGGCAGCCTGGTGTATGCCTGGTCGGCGCCGTCACGCGAGGCCATCAACCGCGAAGGCCGAGGGGTATTGCTGCTCGACCTGCTGCCGGACAAGCCTGTGGACAAGATTGCCCAGGCACTGGCCAAGCCACGCGGTTCACGCTCCATGGCCAAGCATCTGCACAGCCAGCTGGGCATTGATGGCGTGAAGGCGGCGCTGCTGCGCGAGCTGACCGATCAGGCGACCTTTGCCGACCCACTGGTGCTGGCGCGGGCGATCAAGGCATTGCCGATCACATTGGTGCGTACGCGGCCACTGGATGAAGCAATCAGCAGTGCCGGCGGGGTACGCTTCGAGGGGCTGGATGAGGGGTTGATGGTCAAGGGCATGCCGGGGGTGTTCTGTGCCGGCGAGATGCTGGACTGGGAGGCGCCGACCGGAGGGTATCTGCTGACGGCTTGCTTCGCCAGCGGGTTGCGCGCCGGGCGGGCGGCGGCGGATTGGGTTACGCGGGTTTCCTGACAGATTTTTGGGGCCGCTTTGCGGCCCCAAAAATCTCAAGGCTTACGCTTACGCGGCCCACCATTGAAGCTCGGCACCTTGCGCACCGCCTTCACAGCAGGCTCCGGGTCCCCACTGTCCATCCAGCGCCCCAGCCCGCGCTTGGCGCTGTTCTCTTTCGGCTTTTTGGGTTTCTTCGGCTTCTTGATCACCTGGCCACTGGCGTCGGTCATCGGCACCCGGTGATCGGGGATGAAATCCGGCTCTTCATGACGTGGCAGCGTCTGCCGGGTAAGCACTTCGATAGCCCCCAGCAACTGCACTTCATCCGCGCACACCAGCGAAATCGCCTCGCCTTTGTTACCCGCCCGCCCGGTACGGCCGATGCGGTGCACGTAATCTTCGGCAACGATCGGCAGGTCGAGGTTGACCACCAGCGGCAGGTCGTCGATATCCAGGCCACGGGCCGCCACGTCGGTTGCCACCAGCACCTGAATCTCGCGGGCCTTGAAGCTGTCCAGCGCACGCTGGCGGGTGGCCTGCGGGCGGTCACCGTGGATGCCGTCGGCGTTCACGCCTTCGGCCAGCAAGCGCGCCACCAGCTGGTCCACACCGTTACGGGTCTTGGCAAATACCAGCACCTGCGTCCAGCGCTGCTTGCGCAGCAGGTGGCAGAACAGGTCTTCCTTGCGCTTCTTGTCCACAGGTACCAGCCACTGCTTGACGCTGGTAGCGGTGGCGTTGCGCGGGCTCACTTCGATACTGATCGGGTCGTTCAGGGCCAGCCCGGCCAGCACGCGAATCTGGTCAGAGAACGTGGCGGAAAACAACAGCGTCTGGCGCTTGCGGGGCAGCGCGGCGTACACCGATTGCAGTTCTTCGGCAAAGCCCAGGTCGAGCATGCGGTCGGCTTCGTCCAGCACCAGGGTCTGCACCTGGTTGAACTTGACCGCGTTTTGCCGGAACAGATCGAGCAAGCGGCCCGGGGTGGCCACCAACAGGTCGACGCCACGGCGCAGGCGCATCATCTGCGGGTTGATGCTGACGCCGCCGTACACCGCGTAAGTGCTCAGCGGCAGGTTCTCGGCGTACTCGCGCACGTTGTTGTGCACTTGCTCGGCCAGCTCGCGCGTTGGCACCAGCACCAGCGCGCGGATCGAGTTGCTGGCCACCTTCTCGCCCTCCAGCGCCAGGCGCTGCAGCACGGGCAGGGCAAAGCCTGCGGTCTTGCCGGTGCCGGTCTGGGCTGCGGCCATCAGGTCGCGGCCGGCCAGCACGGCGGGGATGGCCTTGGCCTGCACCGGGGTCGGGGTGGTGTAGTCCAGCTGCTGCAGGGTGCGCAGCAGCGGTTCGATCAGGCCGAGTTTGGCGAAATTCATGGCAATACCGTCAGGGGGTTCAGCGAAGGCGGCAAGTTTACCGCATCACCCCGGCCTACTTGCAGATTTCGCCTTCCAGCGGCTGCGCAGGCGCAGGTGCCTTGCGCCACTGTGGCAGGCCGATCAGCACCACCGCACCGATAATCACCGCCATGGCCACGCACTCCTCTGCGCCAATCTGTTCGCCGGCAAAGACGATGCCCAGCAGCACGGCAACCGCCGGGTTGACGTAGGCATAGCTGGTGGCCGCCGCCGGGCGTACGTTCTTGAGCAGGTACATGTAGGCGCTGAACGCCAGGATCGAGCCAAAGAACACCAGGTAGGCCAACGCACCCCAGCCGGCCGCGGTCGGCATCTGCGTCATACGCTCGCCAGACAGCACGCTGCCCAGCAACAGCGCCGCGCCACCCACCAGCATTTCCGCCGCGCTGGCCATCGGCCCCTGGGGCAATGGCAAGGTCTTGCTCCACACCGAGCCGAACGCCCACGACGCCGCCGCGAAAATGATCAGGGCAGCACCCATCGGGCTTGCCTGCAAGTTCGAACCCAGGTTCAGCAGGCCGATACCCACCAGCCCCAGGGCAATCCCCGCCCACTCCAGCCGCGAGTTGCGGTGCCCGAACAACAGGCCGAACAGCAAGGTGAACAATGGCACTGTCGCCACCGCCAGCGCCGCCACGCCCGATGCCACCCCCGCATGTTCGGCCACGGTCACGCCGCCATTGCCACAGCTGAGCAGCAGAAAACCGATTGCCCCTGCTGCCCGCCACTGTGCCCAGGTCGGCGCCGGCACACCGCGCCAGCGCAGAAAACCGTACAGCAGCCCCCCAGCAATCACGAAGCGCACACCAGCCATGAGCATGGGTGGCCAGCTCTCCACGCCAATACGAATGAACAGGTAGGTAGAGCCCCAGACCAGGTACAAGGCCAGGAAAGCACCAATGAGCAGCAACGGGAAGCGACGGGCGGCAGGCATGGGAAAAACTCGAAATCCGTTTACGGGTGATTCAGTTTAACGGCCTGCCTGTGTGGAGTTACGTTACAGAACAGGCTCAAATGAGCGGCACACTTTTGGTGCGCACGGCTTGGACAGTAGCCTTAGCGGAACTTGGCCAGGGTTTCACGTACCTTTGCGGCAGGCACTTTCTGCAGACGGCAAAGCAGGCCATGGGACAGTTGCTGAATACCGTGGGCCTGGCGCAGTTCGCCCACCAGGTGCTGCAGCAGGTTGGCGGCCATCTCGGCATCGGCCATGGCCCGGTGGGCGGTACCGGTGTCCGGCAGGCCGGCCCAGCGGGTCAGGGTGCCCAGCTTGTGGTTCGGTGCCATCGGCAGCAGGCGCCGCGACAACAGCAGGGAGCAGGCGAACGACTGGCTGCGGCTACGGCCGATGCGACTCAGTTCGTAGTCCCAGAACTTCTGGTCAAACGCCGCGTTGTGCGCCAGCAGCGGAGTGTCGCCGACAAACTCGGCCACTTCGTTCATCACCTTGTCCACCGGTGGAGCGCTGCGCAGCATGGCGGTGGTAATCCCGGTCAGCCCGGCGACGAAGGCCGGTACCGGCACGCCAGCGTTCATCAGGCTCTGGTAGCGCTCGACGATACGCCCGCCTTCCAGCATCACCACTGCCACTTCGGTGGCGCGGCAGCCGGCGCCAGGGCTGATGCCGGTAGTTTCAAAGTCGATGACAGCAATACGTTCCATGAAGGGGCCTCAATGTTTGAGCAACAGCTTACCCTCGATGGGCACATAACGGGTGGCCGCACGGATCAGCGACAATGCGGTAAGCCCAGGCACGCCATACACCACGGCCTCTGTACCGTGGCGCTGGATCACCCGTTCCAGCAGCAGGTCGAAGTCGCCATCGCCAGAGGCCAGCACCACTTGGTCGACCCGGCTGGCCGCATCGATCACATCCAGGGTAATACCCACATCCCAGTCCCCTTTGGCCGAGCCATCGCTGCGCTGGATGAAAGGCTTGAGGCGCACATCGAAACCCAGGTTGCGCAAAATCTGCTGGAACTGCTGTTGCTTGCTGTCGCCACGGTCGATGGCATAGGCCACCGCTTCGACAATTTCGCCTTCACGGCTGACGTCGGCCCACAACGCGGTGTAGTTGAAATGGCAGCCGTGGGCCTGGCGCACGGTGTAGTAGAGGTTCTGCACATCGGCGAACAGCGCGATCTTTTTCACCTGGGAACCTCATGTCTGGCCTGGAATACCGGGGGCTGCTGCACAGCCCTTCGCGGGCACGCCCGCTCCCACAGGTGTCGTACAGGTCACCGTGGGAGCGGGCGTGCCCGCGAAGGGCGCAAAGCGCCCCCAAAATTGCCTGCAGTATGCCAGACCTGTCAGACGTACGAATCGTCGTCCGAGAAGAACCCGCCATCGTCGCTGCCGTAATCGGTGTCGGCATAACCGCCCTGGTCACCGCCCCAACCACCGTTGTCAGCCACTTGCTGCTGCCCGCCCTGGTCGTTCCAGCCACCGCTGTCGCTGGCCGGTGCTGGCTCTTCCTTGATTACCTCGACCACTTCCTCGGGCTGTGAATTGTGGTTGAACAGGCTGCTGATGCCCTGGGCCAGCAACACACCACCGGCCACACCGGCTGCAGTCTGCATGGCCCCACCGAGGAAGCTACTGGCACCGCCGCGCGCCGGCGCAGCGCCAAAGCCTGGCTGCTGCGGTTGCGGCTGAGCCTGGGAGAAGCCCGGTGCCGACGGCTCGCGCCAGCCACCACCGGATGCTGCAGGCGGCGCCGAAGGGCGCTGAGGCTGCACAGCCGGGGCCGCATTGCGCCCGCCCGAGCCAAAGATGCTGGACAAGAAGCCACCGCCGCCGCTGCCCGGTGCGCCGTTACCGGCCTGTGCCGCCTCGGCCTGGGCGCGGGCCTGCTTCAACTCGGCCTCAAGCTGCTTGTTCTGCTCGTCGAGACGCTTGATTGCCGCCTCCTGCACCAAAATCGCCTGGGCCATGTAGTAAGGCGCCGCCGGCTGCTGGCGCAGGTGTTGCTCGATGCACGCCTGGGCCTGCGCGTCACGCGGCTGGCTTGGGTCTTCGGCTTGCCTGATGCGGCCGAACAGGCCGTCGATCAGGGTTTGTTCTTCAGTGTTCATGGGGCGACCTCGTGGGGTAGCGGGACAACGGACAGCGTCAAAGATGGGGTGTAGCGGCACGGGATTCAATCACTGGCGCCGTGAAACTTTTTTCAGCAAGTGACAGCCCCACGCCCGCTTTGGGCTAAAGTTATGCCCCTGATTTTACTGCCATGCGATGTTGACTGATGAATCCGCTGAGCGTTCTGCGCGACTCCCTGTACTTCTTCCGCCGCCACCTGCCGAGCATTCTCCAGCTGTGCCTGCCGTTGGTGGTGCTGGAGGCCTTGCTCACCCAGCTGCTGTACCGGCAGATGGGCGACCAGGCCTCGCCGGCCTACGGCATGCTGGTCAGCCTGCTGTTCTACCCGCTGTACAGCGCGGCACTGATTCTTTACCTGCACACGCGCAGCATCGGCCAGGACATCGGCAAGCGCGACCTGTTCGCCCGCGCCCTGCAGCTATGGCCGCAACTGGCCCTGCTGATCCTGATCAGCTCGCTGCTGATCATGGCCGGCCTGGCGCTGTTCATCTTCCCGGGCGTGTGGATCATGATCAACCTGGTGTTCGCCGAGTACCTGCTGGTGCTGCGCGGCCTGCCGGTGGTGCAGGCAATGCGCGAAAGCGCACGCATGACCACCGGGCACTTCATGCGCATCATGATTTGCGTGGTGGCCGTGCTGGCACCAATCTGGCTGATCGACGGGCTGCTGCTGATGGCCTTCCCCGAGCCATCGCCCGGCATGGAGCTGGCCATGGACAGCCTCAGCGGCTTCCTGCAGTTGTTCAGCACCGTGGTGCTGTACCGCCTGTTCATGCTGCTGGAGGGCGAAGCCGGGGCGTGATGCCCAGGCCCGCGTTTCGGCCAGGCAGCACCGTAATCAGGTACCCCGAGGCTTGGCCCGCGCCGTAGCTTCGGCCACCAGAGGGTCGTCCGGCCAGTAATGCTTGGGGTACCGCCCTTTCAGGTCTTTCTTCACTTCGGCATAGGTCGTGCGCCAGAAGTTGGCCAGGTCCTGGGTCACCTGCACTGGTCGGCGTGCCGGCGACAGCAGGTGCAACTTGACCTGCTGCCGGCCATTGGCGATGCGCGGGGTATCGGCCAGGCCGAACAATTCTTGCAGGCGCACGGCGAGAATCGGCGGGGTTTCGCTGTAGTCCAGGCGAATGTTCGAACCGGACGGCACGGCCAGATGCGCGGGGGCCTGTTCTTCCAGGCGTTGCGGCAGCGGCCAGGGCAGCAGGTTGCGCAGCAGCGACGGCAGGTCCAGCGCGCTGAAGTGGCTGAGCCGTGACACTTTGCCTAGGTAGGGCTGCAACCAGTCTTCCAGGCTGGCGAGCAGCGCCTCGTCACCCAGGTCGGGCCATTCGCTTTGCCCGTCCCTGTCCAGGTCCAGCTGGCGCAACAGTGCCACCCGCGCCTGCCACTGGCGCAGTTCCGGGGTCCATGTCAGCAGGTTGAGGCCTTTGCGCCGTACCAGGCCAAGCAGCGCCTTGGCGCGCGCTTCGTCAGTCAGGCCAGTCAGTGGTTCACGGCTTAGTATCAGCTCACCGACTTTGGTTTGGCGTTCGGCACGCAGCACCTGCTCACGCTCGTCCCAGTCGAGTAGATCGACACGCTCGACCTGCTCGGCCAGCACATCATCAAGCAGCGCCGGGTCAAATTCTGCCGCAAGGTAGATGCGCTCTTCGCGCTGGCCCTGGCGGCTGCCCAGGTCGGCGATCACCAACCACGGGTGCTTCATCAACGCATCGACCTCGCCGAACAAGGCAGCACGGCCGTTGGCCAGGCGATACTCGGCGCCCCCTGCACGCCGCTGCTGCGCGACCCGATCAGGATAGGCCAGCGCCAGCAAGGCGCCAAGCCAACGCGGATGGTCGGGGTCGGCGACGGCGGCCCCCGCCTTGCCGCGCAACAGCCCACGGTACTGGCGCGCAAGCTGCCGGGCGCGCTGCACGCCACCCTGGCCGCCACGGCTGGCCTTGCTCTCGCCGCTGACCAAGGCCAGCCGGCTGTGCAGGTCGGCACCGCCGCCACGCTGGATATCCCGCTCACCGAGCAACGCCGCCACATCGCAGGCCATGGCGGCCAACCCCAGGCTCTGACCACGCAGCAACAAATGGGCGATGCGTGGGTGAGCCGGCAGCTCGGCCATGGCCTGGCCGTGATCGCTGAGGTTGTCGCGGCTGCCCGGTTTGAATGCCCCCAGGCGCGCCAGCAGGTCCTGCGCCTGGGTAAACGCTGCGCTGGGCGGTTGGTCGAGCCAGCTTAACTGATGGGGGGCGACGCCCCAGCGCGCCAGTTGCAGGGCCAGGCCTGCCAGGTCGGCCTGTAGGATTTCGGCGCTGCCATGGGCAGCCAATTGGTCATGCTGGGCTTCGGACCACAGCCGGTAGCACACGCCCGGCTCCAGGCGGCCGGCACGCCCGGCACGCTGGGTGGCGCTGGCGCGGGAGATACGCTGGGTGTCCAGCCGGGTCATGCCACTGCCAGGGTCAAAACGCGGCACCCGGGCCAGGCCTGCGTCGATCACGACGCGCACGCCGTCGATGGTCAGGCTGGTTTCGGCAATGTTGGTGGCCAGCACCACCTTGCGCTGGCCCTTGGGCGCCGGGTCGATGGCTGCACGCTGGGCATTGAGGTCAAGTTCGCCATGCAGCGGGCACAGCAGAATCTCCGGCCGCTCGCCCAGTGCTTCCTGCAGGCTCTGGTGCACCCGGCGGATCTCGGCCTGGCCCGGCAAGAACACCAGCACACTGCCCGTCTGGTCGGCCAGCGCCTGCAGCACGCTGTCCACTACCCGTGGCTCGATGAACTCGCCCGGCTGGAAGGGCCGCCCCCAGCGGATGTCCACCGGGTGCATGCGGCCCTCACTGCTGACCACCGGGGCGTCGTCCAGCAGCCGCGACAGGCGCTCGCCTTCCAGGGTTGCCGACATCAGCATGATCTTCAGCGGTGGGTTGTCACGCAGCAACGCGCGGCCGTTGAGGCTCAGCGCCAGGGCCAGGTCGGCATCCAGGCTGCGTTCGTGGAATTCGTCAAAGATCAGCAGGCCCACGCCTTCCAGCGCCGGGTCGGCTTGCAGGCGGCGGGTCAGAATGCCTTCGGTCACCACCTCGATACGGGTTTTCGGCCCGACCTTGCTGTCCAGGCGGATGCGGTATCCCACCGTTTCACCCACCTGCTCGCCCAGTTCACTGGCCAGCCGTTCGGCTGCCGCACGCGCCGCCAGGCGCCGCGGTTCGAGCATGAGGATGGTCTGCCCGGCAAGCCACGGCTCGTTCAGCAGCGCCAGCGGCACGCGGGTGGTCTTGCCGGCGCCGGGGGGCGCTTCGAGCACGGCTTCGTCGCGTTTTTCCAGGGCTTGGCGCAAAGCAGGCAAGACGGCATCGATCGGTAATGAAATCATGGTGGTCCTCGAACAATCTGGCGAGTATAACGGCGAACCCAGCCTGCTCTATCATGGTCTTAAGCTTCAGGCGCAGGCGCTTCGCTTGCCCTGCTGAATACCTTCTCGGAGATTTACATGCGCATCCCATCCCGCGTCATCGGCGGCGCCCTCATCGCCACCTTGCTGACCCAGCTGACGGCCTGCGGTACCATTTTCTACCCGGACCGGCGCGGCCAGATCGGTGGCAAGATCGACCCCGTGGTAGCCGCAATGGACGCCATCGGCATTCTGTTCTACGTCATCCCGGGGCTGATTGCCTTCGGCATCGACTTCGCCACTGGCGCCATCTACTACCCGGGTGGCCGCACCGCCCAGGTCGACCCGGCCAAGCTGCAAGAAGCGGTCAGCCCCGACGGCAAGGTCGACAACCTGAAGTTGCAGGCCATCATCGAAAGCGAACTGGGCCAGCGCCTGCCGCTGAACGACCCACGGCTGATCCAGCACCGCGGCAGTGTCGAACAGCTGGCCAGCCTGGGCCTGGTGCCGGCAGCCTGACACCCACTCACGGACCTGGACCACGGATGATCACCTCGGCTGAACACCAGCGCCTGCTACGCCTTGCCACCCGCGCTTCACTGGCGGTGGCCAGTATCCTGGTGCTGAGCAAGGCGCTGGCCTGGTGGCTGAGCGGCTCGGTGAGCCTGCTGGCGGGGTTGACCGACTCGGCACTGGATGCTGTCGCTTCCTTCATCAACCTGCTCGCCGTGCACTACGCCTTGCGCCCGGCCGACGACGACCATCGTTTTGGCCATGGCAAGGCCGAAGCCTTGGCCGGTATGGCGCAGGCGCTGTTCATCGGCGTCAGTGCGGTGCTGATCGGCGTGCAGGCGGCCGAACGCCTGCACACGCCACAACCTTTGGGCGATACCGGCGTCGGCATTGCAGTGATGCTGTTATCGCTGGGGCTGACCCTTGCCTTGCTGGCACTGCAACGCAAGGTTATTCGCCTGACCGGCTCCACCGCAGTGCGGGCCGACTCCCTGCATTACCGCTCGGACCTGCTGTTGAACAGCAGCATTCTGCTGGCCCTGTTGCTGGCACGCTTGGGCTGGCCACAACTGGATGCACTGTTCGGCCTGGGCATCGCCTTCTACATCCTCTGGAGTGCGTTGCAGATTGCCCGCGAGAGTACGGCGATCCTGATGGACAAGGAGCTGCCCGGTGATGTTGGCGAGGACATGACCACACTGGTGTTGGCCATACCCGGGGTGAAAGGCGTGCATGACCTGCGTACGCGGGTGTCGGGCAACCAGTGGTTCGTGCAGCTGCACCTGGAGCTGCCGGGGCAGTTGCCGCTGCATGATGCGCATGGGTTGTGCGTGGAGGCCTCGCGGGTGATCCGCCAGCGTTATCCACTGGCGGATGTGATGGTGCACGCCGACCCGGTGTGAATTAACAAGGGCCCTGTCGCCGGCAAGCCAGCTCCCACAGGGGTGCACCGGCCTGACGGCATGTGCAATACCTGTGGGAGCTGGCTTGCCGGCGACAGGGCCGGGACCGACAGCACATCTGGGTTAGTTGATGCTGTAACCCCGGCCACTGAAGCAGGCACCCAGCGCCCGGCGATAGGTGTCGAGCACATTGGCCGCCGGTGCGTAGGTCGCCGTCCCCGGGTCGAACCCCGACTGGCTCACCGCCCAGCGATGGCACTGGTAGCGGTCCTGCTCCTGCTGCTGTTGGCCCTGCCCGTTCATCGGGTAAGCCACCACGTCATACCCGCCGTTTGCCGGCGCCACCGGTACGGGGGCCGGGCCGGTGACAGGCGGGTTGACCACCACATACTCCTGGCTGTCAGCCAGGTACTGGTAATAGGTGTCGGCCACCAGGAAGAACATCGCACCACCCAGCCAGACCTCCTGCGCATAGGGCGGCAGGTAATTGACCCGCACCCCGTAAGGCGGCGTCACCACGATGTAACTGCCCCCATGCGGGCGATACCAGTAGCCACCGGAGTAGAAGTAGTCAGCACCACGGTAGGGCACTTTCCAGTAGCGGTCAGGGAAATGATCGACAGTGTGACCCGGTCGATACTGCGGCCCAGGCCCCCAGCCATTGCCGTGGCCATCCGGGCGCCCCTGCCAGTCGCCACCGGGGCGTTGCCCCGGGCCGCCAGCTTCCCATTGATGGTTATCGCCGTGGCGCCGGGGAATGTCCTGGTAGTAACCCTGCCTTGGCGGCTGGGTCTGGCGCACTTCGTCGCGCGAGTTCAATGAGCGGCCGGGCGTGCCTTCTGCCTGCCCCTGTTGGCCTCGTTCGCCATGCCCCTCACCCGGCCCTTCGGCCAAGGCCCCCAGGCTGATGCTCAAACCCAGCAAACCAACACCTGCCAACTGCCAGATGCGCGACTTCATGGTGTTCCTCACGGTAGAAAATACGGCAACTAGAGCCAGTCTACCGTGACGGCACCACAGGCCAATTAAATTTCCAGACAGAAAAAAGGGAGGCCACAGGGCCTCCCTTCTGAAATTGTCGTCCGTGCTCGGCACTTGTGGCGCCGGCTCACCTCACACCGTCTTCTGGAAGGTGTGTAGCCCGGGGGCCGAGTGCATCCTGTTGGATGGCTGGCCGCGACCGCCCGCCTAGGGCGCGTCGCCGTGGACTGATGTCCGGGCAGTGATTCTGTTGATAAAGATACCGGACAGGTTGCGGCAGAGGATTGCGAAGATTGCTCAGATAAATAGCACTTGCGCAATTTTTCACCCTGGATTGATAATTCGCCGCAATACGAACAGAAAAGGGCAAATGCCATGAGCAAACTTGACCGCTACGACCTGAGCATCCTCGCCGAATTGCAGCGCGATGCGCGCATTTCCAACCAGGAACTGGCCGAACGCATAGGCCTGTCGCCTTCGCCATGCTCGCGTCGGGTCAAGCAACTGGAGGACGACGGCTACATCTCGCGCCAGGTGGCGCTGCTCGACCGCAAGAAGCTGGGCCTGAGCCTCACCGCCTACGTGCTGATCGGCATGGACCGCCACACCCCGGAGCGCTTCGAAACCTTCGAGGCGGCCATCCGTATCCTGCCGCAGGTGCTTGAATGCAGCCTGGTCACCGGGATGGATGCCGACTACCAGCTCAAAGTGGTGGTGCCGGACATGGACCATTACCAGAAACTGCTTCTAGGCAGCCTGACCCGTATCGAAGGCGTCACCAGCGTGCGTTCAAGCTTCGTGCTCAACCAGGTGTTGGCCAGCACCGAGCTGCCATTGACCCACCTGCGTTAAATGCCCACGGTAGCCGGCGTATAATCGGCTGCTCAGCCTGCCTGGAGAACACAGATGGATCCCGCCGTATTCGAAGAGTGGATGATGATCATCCTGGTCACCGTATTGATCGGTTTCATGGGTTTCATCGTCTGGGACCTGGCGAAAAAGTCCAAGGCAGGCAAGTTCGGGACGTTGATCCTGTTCTTCGTGCTGGGGCTGGGGGTGCTGGCCTTTATCATCAAGAGCGTGGTGGTGGGGTTTCTCGAAGGCGTATAAAAAATTTCAGGGCCCATTCGCGGGCACGCCCGCTCCCACAGATTTGGCGTTGCCTTCGAGTACTGCGCCGTCCCTGTGGGAGCGGGCGTGCCCGCGAACAGGCCCATGACCTGAACTAAAGCTTGGCAGGGACTTCGCGCCAGCAACCCTGCTCCAGCCCATCCAGCGCCCAACCCCCGATCCGCACCCGCACCAGGCGCAAGGTCGGCAGCCCCACTGCCGCCGTCATCCGCCGTACCTGCCGGTTACGCCCCTCGCGAATCACCAGTTCCAGCCAGCTGGTCGGCACGCTCTTGCGAAAGCGTACCGGGGGGTTGCGTGGCCACAGGTCGGGTTCTTCCAGCCGCCGCGCCTCGGCCGGCAAAGTCGGCCCATCGTTCAGCTCCACGCCATCACGCAAGCGCTGCATTTGCTCGTCGCTCGCCTCACCCTCCACCTGCACCCAGTAAGTCTTGGCCAGCTTGTGCTTGGGGTCGGCAATACGCGCCTGCAGCCCGCCATCGTTGGTCAGCAACAGCAGGCCTTCACTGTCACGGTCCAAGCGCCCGGCCGGGTATACGCCCGCGATGTCGATGAAGTCCTTGAGGGTTGCGCGCCCTTCGCCGTCGCTGAACTGGGTCAGCACGTCGAACGGTTTGTTGAACAGGATCAGGCGCGGCTCGGCCGGTGGCGCCTTGGGCTGGCGACGCGGGCCGGCGGCAGGCCGCGCCTGGGGGCGGCGCGGCTTGTTACGGGGTGGCAGTGACATGGATCCTCAGCGGAACGGCGGCTCATCGAAGCTGCGCAGTTTACGCGAGTGCAGCGAGTTGAGCTCGGTGCGCAGCAGGTCGAGGGCAGCAATGCCGATCTTCAGGTGCTGGCTGACCGCCCGGTTGTAGAAGGCGTTGGCCGAACCCGGCAGCTTGATCTCGCTGTGCAGCGGCTTGTCGGACACGCACAGCAGGGTGCCGTACGGCACGCGCAAACGATAACCCTGGGCGGCAATGGTGCCGCTTTCCATGTCCACTGCCACTGCGCGCGACAGGTTGATCAGCGGGCGTTCCTGGGCCCAGCGCAGCTCCCAGTTGCGGTCGTCGTAAGTCAGCACGGTACCGGTGCGCAGGCGCTTCTTGAGTTGTTCGCCACGCTCGCCGGTGACCTGCGCAGCAGCCTCCTGCAAGGCCATCTGCACTTCGGCCAGGGCTGGAATCGGGATGTTCGGCGGCACCACCCGGTCAAGAATACCGTCACGACGCATGTAGGCGTGGGCCAGCACGTAATCGCCAATGGTTTGCGACTGTCGCAAGCCGCCGCAGTGGCCGATCATCAGCCAGCAGTGCGGGCGCAGCACGGCCAGGTGGTCGGTGATGTTCTTGGCGTTGGACGGGCCGACACCAATGTTGACCAAGGTCACGCCGTCGCCGTCGGCGGCGATCAGGTGGTAGGCCGGCATCTGGTAGCGGTGCCAGATCACGCTGGCGACCAGGGCCTGGGTTTCACCGTGGTCCATGGCTTTTTCGATCACCACGTTGCCCGGCAGCACCATGCGCACGAAGCGCGGGTCGTCGCGAAGTTGCTCCAGACCGTGGCTGATGAACTGGTCGACATAACGATGGTAGTTGGTCAGCAGGATCCACGGCTGCACATGGCGCCAGTCGCTGCCGGTGTAGTGCACCAGGCGGCGCAGCGAAAAGTCGACGCGCGCGGCGTCGAACAGCGCCAGTGGGAAAATTTCGGCACGGTCCCAGTCGTACAGGCCATCGGCGATGTTGTCAGTGGCGGCCGACAGGTCAGTGCTGGGGAACACCCGCGCCAGCTGCGCGGCGGTAATGCCGCTGCCGGCCAGTTCGTCACCCTGGTCGACCACGTAAGGGTACGGAATGTTCTGCTCGCTGATGCCCACCTCTACCGTGACGGTGTAGTCGTGCATCAACGGGCGCAGCTGCTCCAGCAGGTAGCCACGGAACGCGGCTGGCTGGGTGACGGTGACGCTGTAGGTGCCGGCCACCTGCACCTTGGCATAGGCCCGCGTGGTGGCGGCGACCTCACCGTGGCTGTAATAGGTCAGGCGCAATGCCGGGTAGCGGAACAGGTCGCGCTCATCGGCGCCCGGCTCGGTACGGTCCTTCAGGTAACGCTTGAGGGCCTGGCTCAGGGCCCCGGTGGCCTGTTCATGCAGGGCCGCCAGACGGTCGACGGCCTGTTCGGGGGTATCAACGACTACAAAAGCGTGGCTCACACTGTGCTTCCTGTCTGGACATGCATGTGAACCATCTTGCCTGCGTTTCATGGCAATTACATCCCCGGCGGTCAGTACCGGCCTCATCGCCGGCAAGCCAGCGCCCACAAGTCCTCCACCGGTATCGAACATTGCGCATTACCTGTGGGAGCTGGCTTGCCGGCGATAGGGCCTTCAAACACACCTCAACTCGGCCAGGCAGGTGTTGCCCTGATCACCAATGCCTGCACATCCACACCCCGTGGCAGCGCCCCATACGCCCGTCCACCACCCGTCAGGCGGCTACCGATAAACGCATCGCTGACCACCGCATT
Source organism: Pseudomonas sp. TSO6 (assembly GCF_056098905.1). Lineage (NCBI taxonomy): Bacteria > Pseudomonadati > Pseudomonadota > Gammaproteobacteria > Pseudomonadales > Pseudomonadaceae > Pseudomonas > Pseudomonas sp. TSO6. Next base: position 90,878 of record NZ_JBLZWV010000068.1, read on the forward strand.
GCCCGCCTCCAGCAACAGCTTGGCCTGAAGCGCCAGCGCGATATCCTCGGTCAGCTGCCGCGCGCGGTACTGTATGTCGCCGGTGTCGGCAAATGCCCCTTTGAGGTTGCCGATATGCGCCGCCAGCCGCGGATCTCCATGCCCGTCGCCCAATTCGGTGAACAGCGCATCGAGCACGCCCGGCTCCTTCGACAAGGCCCGCAGCACATCCAGGCACTGCACGTTGCCAGAGCCTTCCCAGGTCGAATTGACCGGTGCCTCGCGGTACAGCCGTGGCAGGATGCTGTCCTCCACATAACCCGCACCGCCCAGGCATTCGGCGGCCTCGTTGATCATGGCCGGCGCCCGTTTGCAGATCCAGTACTTGCCCACCGCCGTGACCAGCCGGGCGAAATGCGCCTGCTGCGGGTCGTCGAGCTGCTCCAGCGCCTGCCCCATACGTAGGCTCAGGGCCAGTGCCGCCTCGCTTTCCAGCGCCAGGTCGGCCAGCACGTTCTGCATCAATGGCTGCTCGTTCAGCACCCGCCCGCCAACCTTGCGGTGCGCGCAGTGGTGGGCCGCCTGGGTCAGCGCCTGGCGCATCAGGGCGCTGGAGCCGACCATGCAGTCGAAACGGGTCATGGCCACCATCTCGATGATGGTCGGTACGCCCCGCCCTTCTTCTCCGATCATCCATGCCAGCGCACCACGGAACTCCACCTCGCTGGAGGCGTTGGAGCTGTTGCCCAGCTTGTTCTTCAGGCGCTGGATATAGAACTGGTTGCGGTTGTCGTCCGGGCGATGGCGCGGCAGCAGGAAGCAGCTCAGGCCTTTTTCGGTTTGCGCCAGCGTGAGGAAGGCATCGCACATGGGTGCCGAGCAGAACCACTTGTGCCCGACCAGCTCATATGGCTGGCCTGGGCCAGGTGCCCCTACCGGGTAGGCCCGCGTGGTATTGGCGCGCACATCGGTGCCGCCCTGCTTCTCGGTCATGGCCATGCCCAGGGTGACCCCGGCCTTGTGCCGGTCGCCGACATTACGCGGGTCATATTCACAGGCAAGGATTTTCGGCAGCCAGTACTCGGCCAGCTCGGGCTGAAGGCGCAGCGCCGGCACGGCAGCGAAGGTCATGGTCAGCGGGCAGCCAGTACCGGCTTCGGCCTGGCTGTGCAGGTAAGTCATCGACGCGCGTGCCACATGGGCGCCAGCGCGGGGTTCGGCCCATGGCAAAGAAGGCAGGCCGTGTTCGACGGCGGTACGCATCAGCTCGTGGTAGGCCGGGTGGAACTCGACCAGGTCGATGCGATGGCCATAGCGGTCGTGGCTGATGAACTCCGGCTTGTGCGCGTTGGCCAGAAAACCTGCCTGCATCAGCGGGCCGCCCGCCAGGGCGCCGTAGGCATCTATCCGCGACTCGGCCCAGCCCGCGCCGAAACGCCGTGACCACTCCTGCAATGGCAGATCGAGGCGGTACAGGTTGGCACCGTCGAGGGACGGCGGCTGGTTGGTGACTTCGTGGGTTTCAGCGTACTGGTGCAGGTTCATCGGGGGCTCCTGGATCCGGGTAGGCTTGAAGTCCCCAGTGAAGCACTGCTTGCGGGGTAGTCAAAGGGGCATTAATGACTAAACGTGTGGTGGGGGTGGCGCATGCCTTGGGAATGCATCAGGGCTGACAGACGGTGCCACCCAGGAAGGCTTGTAGTCCAGCTCTCTATCCTCTGTAGGACGTTTCCTAAAGCCTCCCTGCCCCGAAAATACCCGTCTACAGGCTGCTAGGTTCCTGGCTTTCATCCTCAAAAAAGAGGCAAGCCATGAGCCTGCGCATGAACATCTTCGGCCGATACCAGGGCCTTGAGGGCGACCAAACCACCACAGGCGCTGTTTGTATTGCCAGCCGGGCCAGGGGCTGCGTGCATGGCCGCAACTGGCTGCTTCAAGGCGACCCGACCACACCCTGCCCGCTCTGTGGACAAGCGGGCACCATCATCGAGGGCGAATCCCGCTGGCGGCAGGACGACATACCCACAGCTCTGGATGGAGCGCTGGTGCAATGCGGGTGCCCATCGGGCAGCAATCGCCTGGTTGCAAGTGGATATGCACCTGCGCCGCCGCGCAGGGCGCCTGTACCTGAGCCTGTTCATGAGGCACCACCACAGGCACAAGCGAGTAACCAAGTAAGCAGCAGCTATCAACCTGGGGCACATCAGCCCTCAACAGCTGCGCAAGGCATGGAGCCTGGCTTCTACATCGTTCCGCGCTGCATGACGTATCAGGAAGTCTTGGCAGAACTCGGCGCGCCGCAGGCCAACCTGCCTAACTCGATTCTGGAACGACTGAACCCGACCTATCAGCGAGGGTTCAAGGCAGGTGAGATCTTTGTTATCGGCGACGGTTTGCGGCGGCCGGTGTGCACGCGCGAAGAACTGACTGCAATGAGTGCGGCGAAGCAGGCGCGGGAAGCGTTGGCGAGCCTGACGCCAGAAGAGGCCGAGTTCATGATGCGCCATCAGGCCGAGATTGCCGGTTTGCTCAGCGATGTGAGCCTGGCGATGGGGGTAAGTGAGGCGATGGTTGGCAAGTCGCTGGATGAACTCAGCGACATACTGCGAAAAATTGAAGACCTGCATAAAGATCAGTTCATCAAGCATGGGCATCTTAGGCACCCTGAGTTCTTTGCGGAACGTAATAAACTATTCACGCAACTGAGTGTGAACTTAAAAGCGACCGTTTTAAACAAACGCCTTAACCTTGGAAATTATGAAAACCTCCGCCGGGATTTAGGTATATCGTCAAGAAGCTTAGTACACCACTGGAGTAAAGCAGGGGCTCCGAGCCACATCCCTGGTTACTCGACACATTTGGACAAGCTGGCCAAAATGGCTAAATATTTAAAAACCGGAGGACGTATTGGCACTGCTATTGGCGGTAGCGGAGCTGCAATGAAAATTTCTGAGGTGTGCAAAGAGGGCAACACACATGCCTGTAAAAAAGTCAGCGTTACTGAGGCAGGTAATTTTTCCGGTGGCTTAGCGGGTGGCTGGTTGGCAGGAAAACTTGCGGGCAGAATTTCTACGAAGGTTTGCTGGAGAGTCGGACCCTACGCCGTTGCATGTGGAATAGTGATCACTGGTGGAGGCGCCTTGGCCGGCAGCATCGGTGGTATGGAAGCGGGCGAGGAGCTAGGCGAATTAGTCTTCGAGGTCTTTGGAGATGATTGATCACCTTGACGTAAAAATAAGATTATTTCTGTTAGGCGCTCCTATCTGCCTCGCTTTAATCGGGCTTGTAGCTGACCTTCACATCGCCTGCTCTCGCCAATATAAAGAAATGACCTCAGCACTCCAACGTAGCGCGTGCCTTCCATTTGCGACCGGGATGTGGGGAGAGCAAAAAATTGGTTCCAGAATTCTAGTGATTTCTGTAATCGCCGGTGCCATTGGATCCCCCGCCTTCAGCATTCGCCGTGGGCTGTTGGATGAGCAAGACCACTCACAATTCCCCAGGTATTTAAGAAGTAAAATACTCATTGCATCTTCGCTAAATACTATTGGCATTGCCTGGGTAGCGGCATATTACCTAATGAAGCTGATCAAATGAGACACAAACATATTTCAGAAAAAAGCTGATCGCACAGCTAATTCGCGGGTAAACCCGCTCCCACAGGGATCGCGCATCTTTCAATGTATGCCCAATTCCTGTGGGAGCGGGTTCACCCGCGAAAGGGCCGGTACATCCAATACAAAAGCCAGCGCATCAAGCCCAGCTCGGCATCATCCAGCAGCGCCTTGGCCATGGCTGCGAAGTAATGCGATGCCCACATCATTTGCTGGTCGCCATCCATCAAACCGGTCAGCGACAAGTCCCGTGCATAGCCCATCAACTCGGAGGCCTGCTCGCGGGCGCTGCGGCAGGGGATGCCTTCGGCTATGCGGAACAGAGGATGGGTTTGGCCTTCGCCTTGGTAGAAATAGGTTACGCCTGGGGTGGTTTTGGTTTCGTCGGTCATCGATTGGGCACCATATCGTTATGTGCCACCCGTCAGTTTCCACACATTGGGGTGACAGCTGCACACGGAGTGGAAATCCAGGCATATGGCAAACCGGGTAGGCGAAAGCCTCCCGCGTACAGCTGTCATGACAACAAGCACCATATGTACTGCCAGGTTTCCACACCCGATCGCTGAACCGTCAGCGACAGGCAAAGCCTAGAGGGCGGGATTTGCAGGAACAATCAGACGCGTGTCGACAGAGGTTGTTGGGTATTTCGCAGGAGGGTGGAGTTGCCAGCCCCGAGCCGTAGGAAGAGTCTGAAATCATCGTAGCCAATGAATCTCTTGGGGCCGCTTTGCGGCCCTTCGCAGGCACGCCCGCTCCCACTGGTTTTGTGCTCAGCCCAAGCTGTGCGCGATCCTTGTGGGAGCGGGCGAGCCCGCGAAGGGCTGCAAAGCAGCCCCAATAAAAACCTACAGCGAACGCCTCGTCTGTTGGATATTCGGAGTCATCTGCACCTGCGAAATCGCCACGTTCAAACTCAACTCGAACCGGCTCCCCAACCCGCGCGTCGATTCATGCGCCAACCTGGCCCCCAGCAATTCCCCCATCTGCCGGCAGATCGACAAGCCAATCCCCAGGCCGCCATATCGCCGGGTCATCGAACCGTCGACCTGGAAGAACCGCTGGTACAGGGTCGACTGCTCCAGGTCATCGAAGCCGATACCGCTATCACTGACGGTAAAGGTCAAGGCCAGGTCGCCCGGCCCCAACCGGCGGCCGCGCACCTGGATCATCACTCCGCCCTGATGGGTGAACTTCAAACCGTTGTCCACCAGGCAGCCCAGGCACTGGGCCAGCTTCTTCCCGTCACCCAGCAGCCCGTCCGGCAGGTCGGCCGGTATGTCCAGGCTGAGGTACAAGCCTTTGCGCAGGGCCTGCCCTGCATAACCGGCGCGCAAGCCATGCAGCAGTGCGCGCAGGCTGAACGGCGCCGGCTGCGCGCGCAGGCGGCCTGCCTGCAGCTCGGACAGGGTAAGAATGGCGTCGACCATGTCCATCATGCCTTGCGCCGACCCCACCGCCGTGCGGTGGTACTGGGCCATTTCGGCTTCCATCGGCAGGGTGTGCATCAGCTCCAGCGAGCCGATCACGCCATTCATCGGGGTGCGCAGCTCATGGGTCACGCTGGCCAGAAACTCGTCCTTCAGGCGGTTGCTCCTGGCAAGTTGCAGGTTCAGCTGCTCCAACGTGCGCCCTGTCTCGCGCAAGGTCTGCGCCTGTTGCTCACGCAGGCTGTTGATACGGTCGGCCAGCGCCAGCGACAGCAATGCTACCTCCAGCGCCGAACCGAGCTGGCTGGCATACATGGTGATGAACACATTTGGCAGGTGGCCCAGCACCATCAGGGTGTTGACCAGCCCGCCAAGCAGGAACGCCGTCCAGGCGATGATGAACCAGCGCGCCACGCGCAAGCCACGCCACCAGGCGTACAAGCCGGCGCTGAAGATGCTCACGGTGAACAGCAACGCCAGTAGCGTGGCCATGCGCAGGGCATTGCCGTAGGGCATGCTCACCGCCATTACCATGACCAGCGCGCCGCCCAGCATCAGTAGCTGCAGCAGCCGGTCGAAACCACGGCTGATGTTGCCCAGTTGCAGGAAGTGCCGGGCGAACTGGCAGCCGAACAGGCCCGCCGCACCGATGAACAGCGGCGTCGAGGCGTTCGCCCACCAGGGACTGTCCGGCCAGAAGTAGGCCACGCCTGCACCGTTCACCGATACCTGGTAGAAACCGAACGAGGCGATATAGAGGATGTAGTAGAGGTAGCTGACGTCGCGCACGCTGAGGTAGATGAACAGGTTGTACACCAGCATCACCAGTAACACGCCGTAGATGATCCCCAGCACATACAGGCGCGTGGGCTGCTCTTCCAGGTAGGCTTCAGGGGACCACAGCGCCAGCGGCGCTTGTACCGAACCCTGGCTGTGCAGCCGCAGGTAGGCGGTGGTCACCTTGCCAGGGGGCAACTGCAACTTGAACAGGTAGTTGTTCTGCCGTATCTGCCGGCTGTCGTAGGGCAAGGCATCGCCGGTGCGCTGCGCCAGGCGGTATACACCGCTACCGTCAGGCAAGTACAGCTCGAGGTGGTCCAGCGGCGGATAGGCCAGCTCCAGCAGCCACTGCCGCGGGGCAGCGCCGGGCGGGGCAACGGGGCGCAGCTCGACCTTGAGCCAGAACACCGAGGTGGAATAACCGGCGTTCAGCACGTCTTCATGGTGGGGGCGGAAGAATTTGGCAAACCCGGGGGCACTGACCTGGGCGATGCTGGCACTGCCATCGAGGTCTTCGTAAACCTGCATGGCCTTGCCCAATGGAAGATGCCGGGTAGCGTCGTCGAAATCGACCGCTCCGGCCAGCACGGGCAGCAAGCCCAGAAGCACAATCAGCAAATAGCGCATACAGCCCCAGCATGGCCTGTCCGGTCGCGTCGCGGTAGCCTCCCATCCGTTTGAGACGACGTGATCCAGCAGAACCCGTTTGTCGAGTTATCCGAGCACTCTAGCATAGCTTCGCAACCTGGCAATCGGCCATATCAAAAACCAAAGAAAAGGCTCTAAATCAATACTTTCAGAAGATCAAAGAATTAGAATCTGACCGATCGATCAGTAAAACTCGTTTGTCGGACGATCCGCCCAAACAGGTTTGGTGGTAAGCTCGCCGACCATGAATACCTACAGCTCCCGCCCCGTTGTCCTCTGTCTCTCCGGCCACGACCCCAGTGGCGGCGCCGGCCTGCAGGCAGATATCGAAGCCCTGATCGCCCAAGGCTGTCACGCTGCACCCGCAGTGACCGCCCTGACCGTGCAGGATACCGTCAACGTTTCCGACTTCCGCGTGCTCGACCGCGAGTGGGTACTGGCCCAGGCCAATGCCGTGCTGGCCGACTCCACGGTGGCCGCCGTCAAGCTGGGCATGCTCGGTTCGATCGAGATGGTCGACACCGTCGCCGAACTGCTGGCCGCCCACCCGCACCTGCCGCTGGTCTGCGACCCGGTGCTGCGTGCCGGCGGCGGTGGCCGCCTGGGCAAGGACGAAGTGGGCTACGCCCTGCGCGAACGCCTGCTGCCGCTGGCGACCATCGCCACGCCGAACCTGCCTGAAGCCCGCATCCTCGCCGAACTGCCCGAAGGCACCGCCGACGAATGTGCCGAAAAGCTGCTGCCGTTCTGTAGACACCTGCTGATTACCGGCGGTCACGGCGACGAAGACGAAATTCACAACCGCCTGTACACCCAGGACGGCCAGCTCCACACCTGGACCTGCCAACGCCTGCCGGGCAGCTACCATGGCTCGGGCTGCACCCTGGCCAGCGCCCTGGCTGGCCGCCTGGCCCTCGGCGAGCAGCTGGAAAGCGCCGTGCGCAGCGCCCTGGACTACACCTGGCGCACCCTGCGTGACGCCGAGCAGCTGGGCAGGGGCCAGTACGTGCCGCGCCGCCTGCCCCTGGACTTCTGTTCCTGATACGAGGCTTTCAATGAAGCTACGCGGTCTGTATGCAATCACCGACAGCCAGCTGCTCGCCGGCCGGTTCCTGTCCCATGTCGAGGCGGCACTGGAAGGCGGCGTGTGCCTGCTGCAGTACCGCGACAAAAGTGACGACGCGGCGCGCCGCCTGCGTGAAGCCGAAGGGCTGATGAAGCTCTGCGAGCGCTACGGCACCCAGCTGCTGATCAACGACGACGCCGAACTGGCCGCACGCCTGGGCGTCGGTGTACACCTGGGCCAGACCGACGGCCCGCTGACCCCGGCCCGCGCCCTGCTCGGCCGCCGGGCGATCATCGGTTCCACCTGCCACGCCAGCCTCGACCTGGCCGTCCAGGCCGCCAGCGAAGGCGCCAGCTACGTCGCCTTTGGCCGCTTCTTCAATTCCGTTACCAAGCCGGGCGCGCCCGCCGCCAACGTCGAACTGCTGGAGCAGGCGCGTGCCCAGGTGAAACTGCCGATTGCCGTGATCGGCGGCATCACCCTCGACAACGCCGCCCCGCTGGTCGCCCACGGCGCCGACCTGCTGGCGGTGATCCATGGCCTGTTCGGTGCCGACAGCGCGCAGGAAGTTACCCGCCGCGCCCGCGCCTTCAATGCCTTGTTCGCATCCTGATTTCGAGAGAGCCTTTCATGTCCCGTTCCGAAGACCTGTTCGCCAAAGCCCAGAAGCACATCCCCGGCGGCGTCAACTCGCCAGTGCGCGCTTTCAAAAGCGTGGGCGGCACGCCGCTGTTCTTCAAGCATGCCGAAGGCGCCTACGTCGTTGACGAAGACGACAAGCGCTATGTCGACTACGTCGGCTCCTGGGGCCCGATGATCCTCGGCCACGGCCACCCGGACGTACTGGACTCGGTACGCAGGCAGCTTGAGCACGGCTTGTCCTACGGCGCGCCGACCGCCATGGAAACCGACATGGCAGACCTGGTCTGCTCGCTGGTGCCGTCCATGGAAATGGTGCGCATGGTCAGCTCGGGCACCGAAGCCACCATGAGCGCCATCCGCCTGGCCCGTGGCTACACCGGCCGTGACGCCATCATCAAGTTCGAGGGCTGCTACCACGGCCACTCCGACAGCCTGCTGGTAAAAGCCGGTTCCGGTCTGCTGACCCAGGGCGTGCCAAGCTCGGCCGGCGTGCCGGCAGACTTCGCCAAGCACACCCTGACCCTGCCGTTCAACGACATCGCCGCGGTCGAGAAAACCCTGGCAGACGTCGGCCAGACCGTGGCCTGCATCATCGTCGAGCCCGTGGCCGGCAACATGAACTGCGTCCCACCGGCGCCGGGCTTCCTTGAAGGCCTGCGCGAGCAGTGCGACAAACACGGCGTGGTGCTGATCTTCGACGAAGTGATGACCGGCTTCCGCGTCTCGCTGGGCGGGGCCCAGGGCCACTACGGCATCAAGCCGGACCTGTCCACCTTCGGCAAGATCGTCGGTGGTGGCATGCCGGTTGGCTGCTTCGGCGGCAAGCGCGAAATCATGGGCTGCATCGCCCCGCTCGGCCCGGTCTACCAGGCCGGCACCCTGTCGGGCAACCCGCTGGCCATGGCCGCTGGCCTGACCACCCTGAAGCTGATCAGCCGCCCGGGCTTCCACGCCGAGCTGACCGACTACACCAGCCGCATGCTCGATGGCCTGCAGCAACGTGCCGATGCCGCTGGCATACCGTTCGTCACCACCCAGGCCGGTGCCATGTTCGGCCTGTACTTCAGCGGCGCCGACGATATCGTCACCTTCGAAGACGTGATGAGCAGCGATGCCGAACGTTTCAAGCGCTTCTTCCACCTGATGCTGGAAGGCGGCGTGTACCTGGCACCGAGCGCGTTCGAGGCGGGCTTCACCTCCATCGCCCACGGCGACAAGGAGCTGCAGATCACCCTGGATGCGGCTGAGAAGGCCTTTGCTGCCCTGAAATAAGTAGCTACTCCCTTTGTGGGAGCGGCCTTGTGTCGCGATAGGGCCGCAAAGCGGCCCCAGCAATTGATGCATTTCTGCTGGAATTCTGGGGCTGCTGCGCAGCCCTATCGCGACACAAGGCCGCTCCCACAGAGGCCGGTACAGGCAATAATCAGGCATGCACAATCAGCTGACTTCCCCCACCAAGCAGAAATTCGAGTAAAACTTTGTAAGGTTGGCGCTGCTTATCCCATAATGTGCCACCAGACATTGGCCGCAGCTTTGCAGAGGTAAGTCGATCCCCATGAACCGCACCGGCCGCGCCCTGACCCTGGGCTGCCTGTTGCTTCTTCAGCCCCTGCTGGCCTTGGCGGAGGGCGGTAACTCGTTGCTGATTCCGGCGACGGGCCGCTGCACCTTGAATGTTCAGCCTGAAGACCTGGCAAACGCCCTCAAGGCCTGCGAGCAGACGGCTAACGCGGGGGATGCCCAGGCGCAATTCGAACTGGGCGAGTACTACTACACGCAAACGCCGAAAAACCTCGACAAAGCCCTGGACTGGTTCCAGAAGGCTTCGCTGCAAGGTCAGGCCGACGCCCAGTATCGTCTGGGTGCCATGTTCTTCCATGGCGAAGGGGTCAAGGCCAACAACGTGCAGGCCTACATCCTGCTGAAGATGGCCGCGGTCAACGGCGCCGAAGATGCACTGGACATGGCCGACGAAGTCACCGAGCAAATGCCCCGCGACGAACTGGAGCATGCCACCCAGGTGCTCGGCCAGATCTTCCGCAAATACCTGCTGGAACTGCAGAACGCCGAAGGGCGCACGCCGTTCTCGCCACTCCCCTGACGGTTACTTTTCCGGCATTGGCATCGGGAACGGCATCACATTGCCGCCGCCCTTGGCTTCGCTGATCTTTGCCGTGCCCAGCCGCTCCACTTCGTCGATGCGCACGATCGAGTGCATCGGGACGAAACTGCGGATCACGCCCTCGAACTGGTTCTTCAGCTTCTCCTCGCTCGGATCCACCACCAGTTGCGAGCGCTCGCCGAACACGAACTCCTCGATTTCCAGGAAGCCCCACAGGTCGCTCTGGTAGATCTGCTTGGCATACATCTCGAAGACCTGCCCCTGGTTGAGGAAGATCACTTTATAGATGGCAGGTTCGCGTTTGCTCATGTTTGGCGGGATAACACATGCGTAAGAAAAGGGGCGCATCATAGCAGACAGGTCTGCAGATCTGCGCCTGCTGCACCGGCCTCATCGCCGGCAAGCCAGCTCCCACAGGTACTGGGCAAGCCTGAGGCCTGTGCAGTACCTGTCGGAGCTGGCTTGCCGGCGATAGGGCCAGAACAGGCAGTACATACCGTTGAACGTTTCAGTGCTTTCGCCACTGGCATTCAAGGGTTATTCTTGAGTTCACACCCATTGCCGTCGAGCGGCTAAAAACGACCTTGAACGCACCCATAGAACCCCATCGTTTCATCCTCGAGCCCTTCGAGGCCCACCGTTTCGCCAACTTGTGCGGGCAGTTCGACGAGCACTTGCGCCTGATCGAACAGCGCCTGGCCATCGAAATCCGCAACCGCGGCAATCAGTTCGAACTGATCGGCGAACCCAAGACCACCTCTGCGGCCGAACAGTTGCTGCGCCGTCTCTACCGCGAGACCAAGGCCACCGACCTGTCGCCGGAAACCGTGCACCTGTACCTGCAGGAGTCGGCTGTCGAAAACATCGACAACCCGGCCGTCAACGAGGTCAGCGTGTCGCTGCGTACGCGCAAGGGCAACATCCGACCGCGCGGGCTCAACCAGCAGCGCTACGTGAAGGAAATACTGGCCAACGACATCAACTTCGGCGTCGGCCCGGCCGGTACCGGCAAGACCTACCTTGCCGTGGCCTGCGCCGTGGATGCGCTGGAGCGCGAACAGGTGCGCCGTATCCTGCTGGTGCGCCCTGCGGTCGAGGCAGGCGAAAAGCTTGGTTTCCTGCCAGGTGACCTGGCACAGAAGATCGACCCGTACCTGCGCCCGCTGTACGACGCCCTGTACGAAATGCTCGGCTTCGAACACGTTGCCAAGCTGATCGAGCGCCAGGTGATCGAGATCGCCCCGCTGGCCTACATGCGTGGCCGTACCCTGAACAACAGCTTCATCATCCTCGACGAAAGCCAGAACACCACGCTGGAACAGATGAAAATGTTCCTCACCCGCATCGGTTTCGGCTCCACCGCGGTGATTACCGGCGACATCACCCAGGTCGACCTGCCACGTGGCACCAAGTCGGGCCTGGCACACGTCATCGAGGTGCTGAAGGACGTTCCGGGCATCAGTTTTACCCACTTCCAACCCAAAGATGTGGTTCGTCACCCACTGGTGCAGCGTATTGTCGAAGCCTACGACCGCTTCGAAGCCCGCCAGGCCAAGCCCGAGGCGCCCGGCAAAGATGCTTGAACTTGATATCCAACGGGCCACGGACGCTGCCGCCCCGGATGACGTCGCCTTCCGCCGCTGGTGCGAGCTGGCCCTGCGCCAGCGCAGCGCCGACTCGGAAATGACCATTCGCCTGGTCGACGAAGCCGAAGGCCGTGAGCTGAACCATACCTACCGGCACAAAGACTACGCGACCAATGTGCTGTCGTTCCCGGCCGATGTGCCCGACGAACTGCTCGATATTCCGCTGCTGGGGGACCTGGTGATCTGCGTTCAGGTGGTCGAGCGCGAAGCCGCCGAACAAGGCAAGTCGCTCGAAGCCCACTGGGCGCACCTGGTCATTCACGGTTGCCTGCACCTGCTCGGCTACGACCACATCGATGATGAGGAAGCCGAAGAAATGGAAAGCCTGGAACGGGAATTGCTGGCAGAACTGGGTCACCCCGACCCGTATGCCGACGATGAAACCGACTCAATCACACACTGAAACACGAAGGATCACGAGAACCGCCATGAGCGAAGATCGATCGAGCAACGGGCAAAAGTCCTGGCTGGGCAAACTGACCCAGGCTTTTGCCCATGAGCCGAAAAACCGCCAGGAGCTCCTTGAGCTGCTGCGCGAAGCCCATCAGAACAAACTGCTGGACAGCGAAGCGCTGACCATCGTCGAAGGCGCCATCCAGGTCGCCGACCTGCAGGTGCGCGACATCATGGTGCCGCGCTCGCAGATGAACAGCATCAAGGCCGGCCAGTCGCCTCGCGAGTTTCTGCCAGCGGTGATAGACGCCGCGCACTCGCGCTACCCGGTGATCGGCGAAAGCCACGACGATGTGCTCGGGATCCTGCTTGCCAAAGACCTGCTGCCGCTGATCCTCAAGGAGAACGGCGACAGCTTCAATATCAAGGACCTGCTGCGCCCGGCCACCTTCGTGCCCGAGTCCAAGCGCCTGAACGTGTTGCTGCGCGAGTTCCGCGCCAACCATAACCACATGGCCATCGTCATCGACGAATATGGCGGCGTGGCAGGCCTGGTGACTATCGAAGACGTGCTGGAACAGATTGTCGGCGACATCGAAGACGAGCACGACGTCGAGGAAGACAGCTACATCAAGCCGCTGCCAAGCGGTGACTTCCTGGTCAAGGCGCTTACCCCGATCGAGAACTTCAACGAGTTCTTCGACAGCCAGTTCTCCGATGACGAGTTCGACACGGTTGGCGGGCTGGTGATGAGCGCCTTTGGCCACCTGCCCAAGCGCAACGAAACCACCGAGATCGGGTCCTACAAGTTCCGTATTCTCAACGCCGACAGCCGGCGGATACACTTGCTGCGCCTGACCCCGATCACCCGTTAAGGACAAACATGCGTTGGATCACCCGCCCCGGCTGGCCCGGTAACCTGCTGGCCCTGGCGGCCGGTGCTTCCACCCTTCTGGCCCTGGCGCCGTTCGACATCTGGCCGCTGGCCATATTGTCCATCGCCGTGCTCTACCTTGGCCTGCGCGAGCTCACCCCGCGCCAGGCCATGTGGCGGGGCTGGTGGTTCGGTTTCGGCCTGTATGGCGCCGGCACCTGGTGGATCTACGTCAGCATGAACACCTACGGCGGCGCCTCGCCGCTGCTGGCGATCCTGCTGCTATTGGCGTTCTTCGCCGCCCTGGCCTGGTTCTTTGCCCTGCCCACCTGGCTGTGGGCACGCTGGCTGAGGCGCAATGAAGCGCCACTGGCCGACGCCTTGTGCTTCGCCGCCCTTTGGCTGCTGCAAGAGGCCTTCCGCGGCTGGTTCCTGACCGGTTTCCCTTGGCTTTATGCCGGCTACAGCCAGCTGGATGGCCCATTGGCCGGGCTGGCACCACTGGGCGGCGTATGGCTGGTTTCCTTCACCCTGGCGCTCACTGCGGCCCTGCTGTGCAACCTGCACCGCCTGCGCGCCCGTCCCTCGTTCCTTGCCGTGGCCTGCTTGCTGTTGCTGGCCCCGTGGGTACTGGGCCTGGCGCTCAAGGGCCATGCCTGGACCAAACCGGCAGGTGACCCGCTGAAAGTGGCAGCCATTCAAGGCAACGTCGAGCAGGACCTGAAATGGGACCCGGCGCACATCGACGCGCAACTGGCGCTGTACCGTGACCTGAGCTTCAGCTCCAAACCTGTGGACCTGCTGATCTGGCCAGAAACCGCAGTGCCGGTGCTCAAGGACCAGGCACAGGGCTACATCGACGTGATGGGGCGCTTCGCTGCCGAGAGGCATTCGGCACTGATCACCGGCGTGCCGGTGCGTGAAGTGGTGCATCATCAGCGCCGCTACTACAACGGCATCACCGTCACCGGTGAAGGCGATGGCACCTACCTCAAGCAGAAACTGGTGCCGTTTGGTGAATACGTGCCGCTGCAGGACATGCTGCGAGGGATGATCGAGTTCTTCAACCTGCCCATGTCCGACTTCGCCCGCGGGCCGGAAGATCAGCCGCTGCTGCAGGCCAAGGGCTATCAGATTGCGCCGTACATCTGCTACGAAGTGGTCTACCCCGAGTTTGCCGCAGGCCTGGCCGCACGCAGCGACCTGCTGCTGACCATCAGCAACGACACCTGGTTCGGCAAATCGATCGGCCCCTTGCAGCACTTGCAGATGGCACAGATGCGCGCCCTGGAAGCCGGCCGCTGGATGATCCGCGCCACCAACAACGGCGTGACGGCCCTTATCGACCCGTTTGGCCGCATTACCACGCAGGTGCCGCAGTTCGAGCAGGCGGTGCTGTATGGTGAAGTGGTGCCGATGCAGCAATTGACGCCTTATCTGAAATGGCGCTCGTGGCCGCTGGCGATTGTCTGTGCATTGCTGCTGGGCTGGGCTTTGCTGGCGGGACGCATAGCCAAAACCGTCTGATGATGCTACCTGCGCCGGCCTCTTCGCGGGCTTGCCCGCTCCCACAGGAACTGCACACGCCTCGAAGGCTGCGCTAATTCTGTGGGAGCGGGCAAGCCCGCGAAGAGGCCGGCACAGGCAGCACAATGTTCAATAAAAGACCCGATACCCCACCAACCCCACCACTTCATTGAGCAACTGCCCGCTCTGCCACATCGCCCGGCTCTCCGGCAGCAACCCGGCAAACGGCCGCGCATGATCGCCCCCCAGGAACCCCACCGGCGCCGGCACCACCTCGAACCCCGCCTGTTCAAAGCTCCAGCGCGAGCGCTGCATGTGCCAGGCCTGGGTCACCACCACTACGCGACGAATGCCCAACGGTTGCAGCACCTTGGCCGTGAGCTGGGCATTTTCCCAGGTCGTGCGGCTAGCCTCTTCGCGCCACTTCACCTCGACCGCAAAGTCCTCCTGCAGCCGATCAGCCATCAACCGCGCCTCGCTCGGCGGCGTGCCATAGTGCAGCCCACCACTGGTCAGCACCGGCAAACCTGAGGCCTTGGCCAGCCGCGCGGCAAAGCGCATGCGCTCCAGCGCCGTGGCCGTGGGCTGGTCGCTACCGCCCCAGGCCGGGTCGCCCCGCTCACGTCCGGCCCCCAGCACCACGATCGCATCCGCCCGGCTCGCCAGGCCGGCCCAGTCGCTCACGGCCAACGGCGGCTCGCTTTCCAGCACACGGGCGGTTTCCTGCACTACCAGCGGCAGGCTCATCAGCCACAGGCCACCAAGCCCCATGGCAAAGCACAGCGCCGCTAGCCGTGGCCGCCGTGCACGCAGCCACCACGCCGCAAGCAACAGCAGCAACAGGATGCCCGGCGGCATCAGCCATTGTTTGATGAAGAATCGGATCGGCATCGGCCACACCTCCTTGGCAGGGGTGCAGCCTAAAAGGATCGGCGCCGGTCAACAAGAGTGCGACCGGCGCCAATCGTGAGCTGTGTGATATTGAAGAACCGGCGCGCGATGGCCTGCGGCTGGCATCCTGAACGGCTAGCGATGTGGCAGCGTCCTGGATCTCGCCGTATTGGCGGGGCGTTTCTTGTCCTTGAGCCAGATGATCTTGGCCGATGTCGGCTCCGCTTGTGGGTAACTGCCGGCACAGGCACTCTGGCGCACCGGGAGCGATTCCAGGTAGGCCTTGATCACTTCGAACTCTGCGTGGCTCAGGCCGCGCAATTCCAGCTCGGCCGGCATCTCGTCGCGCAATCGCACCGAGGTCCTGGCGGTTTCCAGCGCCAGGCCAAGCCGGTCGATCAGACGTTCGTAAAGCTCCGGCTTGATTGCGGGTAGCTGCGTCTCTCCCATCCGTTCACCTCATTGAAGATAAAGAATATCTCCCCCCACACCTGAGCTTAGCGGCGCAATGAAAAGCAGCCGCCTGCCGCGACCAGCGGGCATTCGCAACGAAGGTTTCCCACGATGCGCAACGCTGCTGTATGCTACGGCGTTCACTCTAAACGACACCGGAGTACCGGTTGCAGCGAGGTTCCGCTGCCTGGAACAAGGTCTCTTCTCTCTCAGCCAAAAGTAGCCATGCACGAACAATACACGCCCCGTGATATCGAAGCCGCCGCCCAGAACTTCTGGGACGAGCAACAATCGTTCGCTGTTACCGAACAGCCAGGCAAAGACACCTACTATTGCCTATCGATGTTCCCGTACCCGAGCGGCAAGCTACACATGGGCCACGTGCGCAACTACACCATCGGCGACGTGATTGCCCGCTACCAGCGCATGCTGGGCAAGAACGTCCTGCAGCCGATGGGCTGGGACGCTTTCGGCATGCCTGCGGAAAACGCGGCGATGAAAAACAACGTCGCCCCGGCCAAGTGGACCTACGAAAACATCGACTACATGAAGACCCAGCTCAAGAGCCTGGGCCTTGCCATCGACTGGGCACGTGAAGTGACCACCTGCAAACCCGACTACTACCGTTGGGAGCAGTGGCTGTTCACCCGCCTGTTCGAGAAAGGCATCATCTACCGCAAGAACGGTACCGTGAACTGGGACCCGGCTGACCAGACCGTACTGGCCAACGAGCAGGTCATCGACGGCCGTGGCTGGCGTTCGGGCGCGCTGATCGAGAAGCGCGAAATCCCGATGTACTACTTCCGCATCACCGACTACGCCGACGAGCTGCTGGAAAGCCTCGACGAGCTGCCGGGCTGGCCTGAGCAGGTCAAGACCATGCAGCGCAACTGGATCGGCAAGTCGCGCGGCATGGAAGTACAGTTCCCGTACGACCAGGCCAGCATCGGCCACGAAGGCACCCTGAAGGTCTTCACTACCCGCCCGGACACGCTGATGGGCGCGACCTACGTCGCCGTCGCCGCCGAGCACCCGCTGGCCACCCAGGCCGCCCAAGGCAACCCGGCGCTGCAGGCGTTCATCGACGAGTGCAAGAGCGGCAGCGTTGCCGAAGCCGACATGGCCACCCAGGAGAAGAAGGGCATGGCCACTTCCCTGCTGGTCGAGCACCCGCTGACTGGCGAGAAGCTGCCGGTATGGGTCGCCAACTATGTGCTGATGCACTACGGCGATGGCGCCGTGATGGCCGTGCCGGCCCACGACGAGCGCGACTTCGAGTTCGCCCGCAAATACAACCTGCCGGTCAAGGCAGTGGTACGCACCAGCGAAGGCGATGACGTCGGCAACGAATGGCTGGCTGCCTACAACGAGCACGGCCAGCTGATCAACTCCGGCGAGTTCGATGGCCTGGACTTCGCCGGCGCGTTCGACGCCATCGAAACCGCCCTGATCCGCAAGGACCTCGGCAAGTCGCGTACCCAGTTCCGCCTGCGCGACTGGGGTATCAGCCGCCAACGCTACTGGGGCTGCCCGATTCCGATCATCCACTGCCCGTCCTGCGGCGACGTACCGGTGCCGGAAGACCAGCTGCCGGTCACCCTGCCGGAGAACGTGGTACCGGACGGCGCCGGCTCGCCACTGGCGCGCATGCCTGAATTCTACGAATGCACCTGCCCGAAATGCGGCACTGCGGCCAAGCGCGAAACCGACACCATGGACACCTTCGTCGAGTCGTCCTGGTACTTCGCCCGCTACGCCTCGCCTAATTACGACAAGGGCCTGGTCGACCCGAAAGCCGCCAACCACTGGCTGCCTGTCGACCAGTACATCGGTGGTATCGAACACGCGATCCTGCACCTGCTGTACGCGCGCTTCTTCCACAAGCTGATGCGCGACGAGGGCCTGGTCACTTCGAACGAGCCATTCAAGAACCTGCTGACCCAGGGCATGGTGGTCGCCGAAACCTACTACCGCGTGGCCAGCAATGGCGGCAAGGACTGGTTCAACCCGGCCGATGTCGAAATCGAGCGCGATGCCAAGGCCAAGATCATCGGCGCCCGCCTGAAGACCGACGGCCTGCCGGTGGAAATCGGCGGCACCGAGAAGATGTCGAAGTCGAAAAACAACGGCGTCGACCCGCAATCGATGATCGAAGCCTACGGCGCCGACACCTGCCGCCTGTTCATGATGTTCGCCTCGCCGCCCGACATGAGCCTGGAATGGTCCGACTCTGGCGTCGAAGGTGCCAGCCGCTTCCTGCGCCGTGTCTGGCGCCTGGCCCAGGCTCACGTCAGCCAGGGTCTGCCGGGCAAGCTGGATGTCGCCGCCCTGGACGACGCGCAAAAAGTCATCCGCCGCGCCATCCACGCCGCCATCAAGCAGGCCAGCAACGATGTAGGCCAGTTCCACAAGTTCAACACCGCCATTGCCCAGGTGATGACCGTGATGAACGTGCTGGAAAAGGCCCCGCAAGCCAGCGAGCAGGACCGAGCCCTGCTGCACGAAGGCCTGGAAGCCGTCACCCTGCTGCTGTCGCCGATCACCCCGCACATCTCCCACGCGCTTTGGCAGCACCTGGGCCACGCAGGGTCGGTGATCGATGCCGCCTGGCCGAGCGTCGATGAGCAGGCACTGGTGCAGGACACCGTTACCCTGGTGGTTCAGGTCAACGGTAAACTGCGCGGCCAGGTCGAGATGCCTGCCGCGGCCAGCCGCGAAGAAGTCGAAGCCGCCGCCCGCAGCAACGAAAATGTCCTGCGCTTCATCGATGGCCTCACCATCCGCAAGGTCATCGTGGTACCGGGCAAGCTGGTCAACATCGTCGCCAACTGATGAAAACGCCCACCCGCAGTGGCTGCGGGTGGGCGGTACAGGCCCACAAGGGAGCAACAACATGATCAAACGCAATTTGCTGGTAATAGGCCTGGCGGTCATGCTCAGCGCCTGCGGTTTCCAGCTGCGCGGCACCGGCTCCACCGAGCTGAGTGTGAAGGAAATGGACGTCAGCGCACGCAATGCCTACGGCCCGACCGTGGTCCAGCTCCGAGAGGTACTGGAGCGTAGCGGTGTCAACGTGCATGCCGGCGCACCTTACCGCCTGGTGTTGACCAACGAGCAGGAGCGCGAGCGTTCGGCAACCTACAACAGCGGCAACCGTACCGCCGAGTACGAGCTGACCACGGAGCTGAACTACAGCATCCAGGGCCTGAACAACCTGGAACTGCTGAGCGACAAGCTGGAAGTGCGCAAGATCTACGTGCGTGACGGCTCGAACATCACCGGCTCCGAGCAGGAAGCCAACCGCGCCCGTGAAGAAATGCGCCGCGACCTGGTCAACGCCATGGTCGTGCGCCTGCAGATGCTGAGCCCGTCCCAGCTGGACGAGCTGCAGCGTAAAGCCGACGAACGCGCCAAGGCCGAAGCCGACGCGCTGGAGGCCGCCCGCCGTCAGCAGGCCGAAACGCCGCAGCAGTCGCCACTGGAAGTGCCGGGCAACTAAGCCCGCGTGGGGCACCCTCGGGTGCCCCGCCTGTTTCCCATGAAACTCGCCCCCGCCCAACTCAACAAGCACCTGCAAGGCGCCCTGGCCCCGGTCTACGTGGTCAGCGGCGACGACCCGCTGCTGTGCCAGGAAGCCGCTGACGCCATCCGCAACGCGGCACGTCAGCAAGGTTTCGACGAACGTCAGGTATTCAGTGCCGACGCCAACTTCGACTGGGGCACCCTGCTCCAGGCTGGCGCCAGCCTGTCGCTGTTCGCCCAGCGCCGCCTGCTGGAACTGCGCCTGCCCTCGGGCAAGCCTGGTGACAAGGGCGCCGCCGCATTGATGGAATACTGCGCCAGGCCCGCCGAAGACACCGTGCTGCTGGTCAGCCTGCCCAAGCTCGACGGCAGCGCGCAGAAGACCAAATGGGGCAAGGCGCTGATCGAAGGTGCCCACTGCCAGTTCATCCAGATCTGGCCGGTGGATGTGCACCAGCTGCCACAGTGGATCAACCAGCGGCTGCAGCAAGCCGGCCTGTCGGCGCAACGTGACGCTGTCGACCTGATCGCTGCGCGCGTGGAAGGCAACCTGCTGGCCGCCGCGCAGGAAATCGAAAAGCTCAAGCTGCTTGCCGACGGCAACCAGATCACCGTGGAAACCGTGCAGGCAGCAGTCGCCGACAGCGCCCGCTTCGATGTCTTCGGCCTGGTCGATGCCATTCTCAACGGCGAAGCGGCGCATGCCCTGCGCATGCTCGAAGGCTTGCGTGGTGAAGGCGTGGAGCCGCCCGTGATCCTCTGGGCTCTGGCCCGCGAGCTGCGCCAACTGGCTGGGCTGGCCCAACAGTTCAGCCAAGGGGTGCCGCTGGACAAGGCCTTTAGCCAGGCCCGCCCGCCGATCTGGGACAAACGCCGGCCGCTGGTCAGCAAAGCCCTGCAGCGCCTGTCGGCGCAGCGCTGGGGGCAGTTGTTGCAGGATGCCCAGCGTATCGATGCGCAGATCAAGGGCCAGGCCGAGGGCTCCCCTTGGACGGGGCTTGCGCGCTTGTCGCTGTTGATGGCGGGTCAGCGCCTTACCCTCCCCCCCGAGTAACCAGGGCCACTGTGGGAGCTATGCCCGGGATCCTGACCATAAACACAATCAATTGGCCCCACCCCGCACCAAGCCCTACAGTGCGCCCCGAAACCCACCCAACCCGGGAACCCCGCCATGAGCAAAAAGCCGAAAAAGCACGGCCCCAACAAGGCCAAGTCCATCGTCGCCCAACCCCTGTTCCGCTGCCGCCAGGAACAACCGGACAAGGGCAAAGGCAGCTACCGCCGCGAAGCCTTCCAATCGAGAGATTGGGAGGCTTCCTACTTTTTGGCAGCATGAAAGCATCGCAAGCGCAGGCATGGTATGGTCGTCACCTGACCTGCAATTCTGGATCTGTGCATGCTCTTCCGTCTTCTCCCCCGTTGGGAAACCCGCCAGCTGATCGCGGCCTCCAGCTTCATCCTGCTCGTGGCCTGCGCGGAAAAACCCACCGCTGCCGACGCACTGCCGCTGGCCCCTGCCCAACCCGCTCCAGTGGTGACTGTGCCCGGCACAACGCCTGACGTCAGCACTGAAATCCAGCCTCTGCAAACCTTCGCCCAATGGCAGGCAGGCTTCCGCCAGCAAGCCCTGCAAGCCGGCATCTCGCCGAGCACGTTCGACAGCGCCTTCCTCGGCGTCACCCCAGACATGGACGTGATCAAGGCTGACCGCAGCCAGCCAGAGTTCACCCGCCCGGTATGGGAATACCTCGAAGGCGCCCTGTCGCCTCTGCGCGTGCGCAATGGCAAGAGGCTGCTGGAGCAGAACGCCGAGCTGCTGACCCGCCTCGAGCAACGCTATGGCGTCGACCGCCAGGTGCTGGTCGCCGTGTGGGGCATGGAAAGCAACTTTGGCCAGTTCCAGGGCAACAAGTCCGTGATTCGCTCGCTGGCCACGCTGGCCTATGAGGGCCGTCGCCCGCAGTTCGCCCAGGACCAGCTGATCGCCGCGCTGCAAATTATCCAGCATGGCGACATCCAGCCTGAAGCCATGCGTGGTTCGTGGGCCGGCGCCATGGGCCAGACCCAGTTCATCCCGACCACCTACAACACCCATGCCGTGGACTTCGACGGTGATGGCCGCCGCGACATCTGGAACAGTACGCCGGATGCCCTGGCCTCGACGGCGCATTACCTGCAAAGCTCGGGCTGGAAGCGTGGTCAGCCATGGGGCTTCGAGGTACAAGTGCCAGCTGGCTTCGATTTCTGGCAAGCCGATGGCGCGCTGCGCAAACCGGTCAGCGAGTGGCTGGCGATGGGTGTGACACTGCCTGCAGGCACGCAGTTGCCCGCCAACAGCAACCAGCTGTCAGCCGCCCTGCTGCTGCCAGCGGGCGCACGTGGCCCGGCGTTTTTGGTGCTGGACAACTTCCGCGCAATCCTCAAGTACAACAACTCGTCGTCCTATGCCTTGGCGGTGAGCCTGCTGGGGGATCGCTTCAGTGGTTGGGGCTTCATTGCCGGCAGCTGGCCGAAAGAAGACCTGCCATTGAGCCGCAGCGAGCGCATGGAGCTGCAGAACTTGCTGAACAGCCGTGGGCACGAGGCCGGCAATGCCGATGGCATCATCGGCGCCAATACGCGCAAGGCCATTCGCACCGCCCAGCAGGGGCTGGGGTGGCCAGCAGATGGCTACCCGACCCACAAGCTGCTTGAGAGCCTGCGTCAGCCGTGAGATTGCCGGGGGCGCGTTGCGCCCCTTTCGCGACACAAGGCCGCTCCCACAAGAGGATCGCATTCTCTTGTAGGAGCGGCCTTGTGCCGCGATGGGCTGCAAAGCAGCCCCGACAATCTCAAACCTTGAACAGGCTCTGCTCCAGCACCAGGCTCTGCCGATCACTGTCCAGCCTGACCCGAGCCCCCAGCGGCAAGCACACATTCGGGTCGCAATGCCCACTGCGCCACCCCGCCAGCACCGGCACACCCAGGGGCGCGAAGGTATCCTCCAGCAACGGCGCCAACGCCGCCGGGGTGATCCCGGCAAAATCCCCTACCAGCACACCCTTGATCCCCTCCAGCTTACCCGCCAGGCGTAACTGGGTCAGCAGCCGGTCCACCCGGTACAACGGCTCGTTGACGTCCTCGATGAACAGGATGCAGCCCTCAGTATCCAGCTCGGCAAGCGTCCCCATGGTCGCCCCCAGCATCGACAGGTTACCGCCCAGCAGCGGCCCGCTGGCCACACCCGGCAACACCGTGGTCAAGGCATAGTCCGCCGGGTGCGCGATCTGCTCGCCGCCCCGCACAAGCCCACCCAACTGTGCCAACAACGACGATTCGGTCGGCGGCAACTTGGCCCCCAGCAGATCGGCATTCAGCATCCCCCCGTGGAAGGTAACCAGCCCGCCGCAATGCCGGTAGATCGCAGTGTGCAGTGCGGTAATGTCGCTGTAGCCGATCAACGGTTTAGGGTTGCGGCGAATGAGCTCGAAGTCGAGCTGATCGAGCAAACGCATGCTGCCATAGCCCCCGCGCATGCACAGGATGGCGTCGATGCCCGGGTCGGCAAAGGCATCGTGCAGGTCTTGCAGACGCTGTTGGTCCGGCCCTGCCAGATAACCCTGCGCCTGCAGGGCACCCGGGTAGATACGGCAACGGTAGCCGCGGTCAACGAACCACTTGCTGACCTTGTGCGTATCCAGCCGCGCCGCGCCCGCCGGCGCGACAATGGCAAAACAGGCGTTAGCCGGCAGCGCAGCTGGCAGGCTGGGTTGGAAGGTTTCGGCGCAATTCATCGCGGCTCCTTGCAGCGCAGGTGGCACAAATAAAAATGCCGATGCCGCCTTTCGGCGTGCATCGGCATACGTAGCTCTGCTTTTGGCTCAGAGCTTGATCTTGGCTTCGTGAGCTTGCTGGTCAGCGTGATACGAAGAACGCACCAGCGGGCCGGAGGCGACGTTCTTGAAGCCCATCTTGTAACCTTCCTCGGCGAACCAGGCGAAGGTGTCCGGGTGAACGAAACGTTGCACCGGCAGGTGGCTACGCGATGGCTGCAAGTACTGGCCGAGGGTGAGCATGTCGATTTCATGCTCACGCATGCGGTGCATCACCTCGATCACTTCTTCGTCAGTCTCGCCCAGGCCGAGCATCAGGCCCGACTTGGTCGGTACGTGCGGCACCATCTGCTTGAACTTCTGCAGCAGGTCCAGCGACCAGTCGTAATCGGAACCCGGGCGCGCGGCCTTGTACAGGCGCGGCACGGTCTCGAGGTTGTGGTTGAACACATCTGGCGGCTCTTGCGCAGTGATCGCCAACGCAACGTCCATGCGGCCACGGTAGTCCGGCACCAGGGTTTCCAGCTGCACACCCGGCGACAGCGCGCGAATTTCGCGGATGCAGTCGGCAAAGTGCTGGGCGCCGCCATCACGCAGGTCGTCGCGGTCCACCGAGGTGATCACCACGTACTTCAGGCGCAGGTCGGCAATGGCGACCGCCAGGTTTTTTGGCTCGTCCAGGTCCAGCGGTTTCGGTCGGCCGTGGCCAACGTCACAGAACGGGCAACGACGGGTGCAGATGTCACCCATGATCATGAAGGTGGCGGTGCCACCAGAGAAGCACTCACCCAGGTTCGGGCAGGAGGCCTCTTCGCACACGCTGTGCAGCTTGTGCTTGCGCAGCAGTTGCTTGATGCGGTCTACCTCGGGCGAAACCGGGATACGCACGCGGATCCAGTCAGGCTTTTTCGGCAGCTCATCGGTCGGGATGATCTTTACCGGGATGCGCGCGACTTTGTCGGCACCACGCAGTTTGACCCCGGCTTCCACCTTTTTCGGCGCTTGGCGCGGGGTGGCATCCAGGGTAGGTATCAGGTTCGGCACGGCTTCTTGCACAGTTGTCATATTCAGTCGATTCCGCCCGTGAGGGTCGTCTGCTCAGCGTAGTCGAGGTGCTTGACCAGCTGTCCGCGCAGCCTTGTCCTGACCTCGTCGAGTTCGATCGGACCTGCCAGATCGCGCAGCTGGGTCATGGCCAGCCCCGCATAGCCGCAGGGGTTGATTCGGCGGAATGGCGCAAGGTCCATGTCCACGTTCAGGGCAAGGCCGTGGAACGAACGGCCGTTGCGAATTCGCAGGCCGAGGGAGGCGATCTTCGCTCCGTCGACATAGACGCCCGGGGCATCGGGCTTGGCCGATGCCTGCACGTCGTAACTGGCGAGCAGGCCGATCAGGGCCTGTTCGATACGGCTGACCAACTCGCGTACGCCAAAGCCCAGCCGGCGCACGTCCAGCAGCAGGTAGGCCACCTGCTGACCGGGGCCATGGTAGGTCACCTGGCCACCGCGGTCGGTCTGCACCACCGGGATGTCACCCGGCACCAGCAGGTGCTCGGCCTTGCCGGCCTGGCCCTGGGTGAAGACTGCGGGGTGCTCGACCAGCCAGATTTCATCCTGGCTGTCCGGGCTGCGCTGCTCGGTAAAGCGACGCATGGCATCCAGCACCGGTTCGTAGGGCTGCAGGCCAAGCTCGCGAAAACCGAGACAGGCGGACATCAGAGCACCATTTTCACGATGCCGGTAGCGCGCAGGGCGCTATTGATGTCGTGCAACTGGTCTTCGCTGGTGGCAACGATGTGCAATTGCACGGTGGTGTACTTGCCTTCCTTGCTCTGGCGCTCAGCCAAGGTCTTCATGTCGACCTCAGCATATTTCTTCAAGATCTCGACGACCGTGTCCTTGAAATGGACAACGGTATCGCCGATCACCTTGATCGGGTAATCAGCGCAAGGGAATTCGATCTTGTGCGACTTGACGTCTGGTTCGGTCATGGCGGAAACGGCCTCGTAAGCCGTGGCAACAACAACGCCCCCGCGAGCTACGCGGGGGCATGCAGGTCACGTATCAGTTGAACAACCCGAAGAAGAATAGACGGATGCTATCCCACATACGGCGGAAGAAACCACCTTCCTCGACGCCATCGAGGGCGATCAGGTCGGCGCTGTGAACCACTTTCTCGTCCAGTTTGACTTCCACTTTGCCGATCACGTCACCTTTGGCGATTGGCGCGGTAAGCTGCGGGTTCATGGTCATCGAAGCCTGCAGGCGCTTCAATTGGCCTTTAGGCATAGTCATGGTCAGGTCGTCAGCCAGGCCAGCCTTGATCTGGCTGGTGGCGCCCTTCCAGACCGGGGCCTGGGTCAGCTCGGTGCCCTTCTGGTAGAAGGTCTGGGTTTCGAAGAAGCGGAAGCCGTAGGTCAGCAGCTTCTGGGTCTCGGCAGCACGGGACTGCTCGCTGTTGGTGCCGAACACCACGGCGATCAGGCGCTGGCCATCACGAACG
Source organism: Pseudomonas sp. TSO6 (assembly GCF_056098905.1). Classification (NCBI taxonomy): domain Bacteria; kingdom Pseudomonadati; phylum Pseudomonadota; class Gammaproteobacteria; order Pseudomonadales; family Pseudomonadaceae; genus Pseudomonas; species Pseudomonas sp. TSO6. The sequence goes on from NZ_JBLZWV010000068.1 coordinate 116,779, forward strand.
GCCGAAGCCACCATGCAGTAGCCGGCTTCGTCGGTGTGACCGGTTTTCAGGCCATCGACGGTCTTGTCACGCCACAGCAGCAGGTTGCGGTTAGGCTGCTTGATGTTGTTCCAGAAGAACTCTTTCTGCGAGTAAATGGCGTAGTGGGCCGGGTCGACGGTGATGATCGCACGGGCCAGGGTAGCCATGTCGTGAGCCGACGAGTAGTGCTCCGGGTTCGGCAGACCGGTCGGGTTCATGAAGTGGCTGTTGCTCATGCCCAGGTCGGCAGCCGTCTTGTTCATCATGTCGGCAAAGGCATCTTCGCTGCCGGCGATGTGCTCGGCCAGGGCGACCGAGGCGTCGTTACCGGACTGGATGATGATGCCGTGCAGCAGGTCGCTGACAGTCACCTGGCTGCCGACCTTGATGAACATGCGCGAACCGCCGGTACGCCAGGCGTTTTCGCTGACGGTAACCGGGTCGTTCTCACCGATCTGGCCGCGGCGGATGTCCAGGGTGGCGATGTAGGCGGTCATCAGCTTGGTCAGGCTGGCTGGCGGCAGACGCTCGTCACCGTTGTTCTCGACCAGCACGTTGCCGCTGGACGCGTCCATGAGTACGTAGGACTTGGCTGCCAGTTGCGGTGGCGCCGGCGTCATCTGCTCTGCCGCGAAGGCGGCAGGCGTGATCATCAGCAGTACAGGCAGGCAAAGTCGTTTGGCAAGGTTGGTGATGTTCATCCGTCTCTCGAAAATCGCTAATGGTCTGAGATGTTCCCTGGGCAAGATCGTGTGCCCAGCGCCAGTCAGTCTAGTTTTATGGCCGTTGGCCTGGCCCGCGCATGTGCGGCTTTATGTCGCTGCGGGCAAAAGCCGTCATTGTACATGGCCGCGCCCGGCAATTCATGACAAAACCGACAGTTTGGTGTTGCCTTCTTCGCGGGCACGCCCGCTCCCACAGGGTGTCGCATACCCCTGTGGGAGCGGGCGTGCCCGCGAAGAAGACGACGCGGTCAGTCTGCTGTGACCAGCTTGGCCTGCCCCAAGTTCGCCAGGCGGATGCTGTCTTGTGCTTGCTGGATCTCGCCCTGGCTGCCAATCGGCCCCAGGCGCACGCGGTGCAGGGTCTGCTGGTTACGCACGATCGAGCTGATGAACACCGGTGCGCTGACCATGGTGCTGAGCTTGGAGCGCAGCAGTTCGGCGGCGTCCGGGTTGGCGAAGGCGCCCACCTGCAGGAAGCTGCCGCCATTGCCGCCAGGTACGTTGTTGCCCCCGACCTGCACCGGCACTACCGGCGCTGCATGCTGCTGGGCCGGCGGGGTCCATTGCTCAACACGCCCGGTAGTGGCCGGGATCGCCTGGGTCTGGGCCACCTGCGGCTCTTTCAGCACCATCGGCGGCGTCTGGCCACGCTGGGCCCACCACTGCTGCGGGTCGATACCCTCGACACGCACATGCGCGGTGCCGGTCTCGGCATAGCCGAGCTTTTTCGCCGCCGCGTAGGACAGGTCGATGATGCGGTCCGAATAGAACGGGCCACGGTCATTCACCCGCAGGATCACGCTCCGGCCGTTGGCAAGGTTGGTCACCCGCACGTAGGCCGGCAGCGGCAGGGTCTTGTGCGCCGCGCTCATGCCATACAGGTCGTACAGCTCGCCGTTGGCGGTGTTCTGGCCGTGGAACTTGGTGCCGTACCACGACGCGGTGCCCTCGGCGCGGTAATTGCGCGAGTCCTGCATCGGGTAATAAGTCTTGCCCAGCACCGTGTAGGGGTTGGCCTTGTAGTTACCGGTGTGCACGGTCGGCGTGGCATCGGGGATCTTGTTCACATCCACATCCCACCAAGGCGCGCCGTCCTTGTGGGCCCGGTTGATGTCCAGCCCCGGCTGGGCCCGCACGACGTTGCCACTGCTTTGCTGGGGCGGGCGGCTGGATGAACAGCTGGCCAGCACCACGCCAACGGCGAGGCAGGTCAACAGCTTGAAGGAATTGGCAGAAATGATTGCGCGCATTACTTGACGCCCCGTGCTTGAACCAGCTGTTGCGCAAGCTGATGCACCGCCATGGCATACATCACGCTGCGGTTATAGCGAGTGATCGCGTAGAAGTTCTTCAGGCCCACCCAGTACTCGGGGCCATTGTCGCCCTCAAGGCGGAAGGCAGTAACCGGCAGATCATCGCGCAGCGAATCATGAACCGACCAGCCAAGCGCGCGCAACTCCCCTACCGTCTTCACCGGCTCGATGCCGGTGGTCAGGCCTTGGTCGGCACGTGCACCGTCCACCCAGGCGCGGCTGACCACGCCTCCGCCCGCCACCCAGCCATGGCGCTTGAAGTAGCTGGCGACGCTGCCGATGGCATCGTCCGGGTTATTCCAGATATTGATGTGGCCATCGCCGTCGAAGTCCACCGCGTAGTTGCGAAAACTGCTCGGCATGAACTGCGGCAGGCCCATGGCCCCGGCGTAGGAGCCTTTGAGCGTCAGCGGGTCGAGCTGTTCATCACGGGCCAGCAGCAGGAACTCGCGCAGTTCCTTACGGAAAAACTCGGCCCGCGGCGGGTAGTCGAAGCCCAGCGTCGACAGCGCGTCGATCACCCGGTAGTTGCCGGTGTTGCGGCCAAAGAACGTTTCCACACCGATGATCGAAACAATGTACTGCGCCGGCACGCCGTATTCCTGCTCGGCACGGGCCAGCACGGCCTCGTGCTGGCGCCAGAAGTCCACACCACGGGCAATGCGCGCGTCGGTGAGGAACATCGGCCGGTAGTCCTTCCACGGCTTGACCTTTTCGGCCGGGCGCGAGATGGCGTCGAGGATCGACTGCTTGCGCTGCACTTCACGGAACACGCCCATCAGCTGCTCAGGGGCAAAACCATAGTCGCGGCTCATTTCGCCAACAAACTCGGCCACCTGCGGTGAGCCTTGGTAATCGCCGGCATGGGCCAGCTGTACAGCGCCGAACAGGCCCACCGCGCCGATCCACGGCGCACAACGGGCAGCCCAGTTACGCACTGCTTGCATGAAATTCTTCACCTTATTCAAACCTGTGCGATCCATTTGCGGTGCGTGTGGATCGACATCAGAACGCCAAACGCTGAAAGCAGCGTCACCAACGATGTTCCGCCATAGCTGATGAAGGGTAGCGGCACGCCCACCACGGGCAGGAGGCCGCTGACCATCCCGATATTGACGAACACGTATACAAAGAAGGTCATGGTCAGGCTGCCCGCGAGCAGCTTGCCAAACAGGGTCTGCGCCTGGGCGGTGATCATCAGGCCACGGCCGATCAGCAGCAGGTAGACAATCAGCAGCAGGCAGATACCGACCAGGCCGAACTCCTCGCCCAGTACGGCGATGATGAAGTCGGTGTGGCTTTCCGGCAGAAAATCCAGGTGCGACTGGGTGCCGAGCAGCCAGCCCTTGCCGAACACCCCGCCCGAGCCGATCGCCGCCTTGGACTGGATGATGTTCCAGCCCGTGCCCAGCGGGTCGCTTTCCGGGTCGAGGAAGGTCAATACCCGCTGCTTCTGATAGTCGTGCATGACGAAAAACCACATCGCCACCGCCACCGGCACCGCCGCCGTCAGCACACTGAGGATCCAGCGCCAACGCAGTCCACCCATGAACAGCACGAAGGCGCCGGAGGCGAGAATCAGCAGCGCCGTGCCCAGGTCGGGCTGGCGCACGATCAGGATGAACGGAACGCCGATCAGCACCAGGCTGATCGCCACGTGCTTCAAGTGGGGCGGCAAGGTGCGCTTGGACAGGTACCAGGCGATGGTCGCCGGCATGATGATCTTCATGAATTCCGAGGGCTGGAAGCGAATCACGCCGGGAATGTTGATCCAGCGCGTGGCGCCCATGGCGTTGTGGCCCATCACGTCCACCACCACCAGCAACAGCACCCCGGTCAGGTACGCCAGCGGCACCCAGCGCGCCATGAAGCGCGGCTCCAGCTGGGCGATGACGAACATCGACACCAGGCCGATGCCGAACGAGGTGGCCTGCTTGAGCAGCAGGTCCCAGTTCTTGCCACTGGCCGAATAAAGGACGAACAGGCTGCCGGCCGCAAGGGTGAGCAGAATGATCAGCAAGGGGCCGTCGACATGGATGCGCTGCAGAAAGCTGGCGCGCCGACGCATCACATCCTCACTGGAGAGCATGCGATCGAAATTGTTCATCACAGGGCTGATTCCTGGGTAACGGTGGCAGGCGCGAACTCGGGCTTGAGCCGGCCATTTTCGTCGAGCAGCCAGGCGTCCATGATCTGGCGTACCACGGGCGCAGCCACGCCCGAGCCGGACTCACCGTTCTCGACCATCACCGATACCACGATTTTCGGGGCTTCGGCCGGGGCAAAGGCGACGAACAAGGCGTGGTCGCGGTGGCGCTCCTGAAGCTTGTTGCGGTCGTACTTCTCGCCTTGCTTGATCGCCACCACCTGGGCGGTACCGCTCTTGCCGGCAATGCGGTACTGGGCGCCGGCGGCAGCCTTGCGCGCAGTACCGCGGGCGCCGTGCATTACCTGCTCCATGCCATGGGTGACCTTGGCCCAGTCGGACTTGTCACGCAGCACGATGTTTTCCATGGGGTTTTCGTCCACAGGCTGCTGGCCTTCGATGGTCTTGGCCAGGTGCGGGCGGTTCCACACGCCCTTGTTGGCGATCAGCGCAGTGGCTTGGGCCAGCTGCAGCGGCGTGGCCTGCATGTAGCCCTGGCCAATACCGAGAATCAGGGTTTCACCAGGGAACCAGGCCTGGCGGCGGGTGGCACGCTTCCATTCGCGCGACGGCATCAACCCGGCAGACTCCTCGAACATGTCGAGGGAAACCCGCTGGCCGATGCCGAATCTGTTCATGTAGCTGGACAGCCGATCGATGCCCATCTTGTGCGCAAGGTCGTAGAAGTAGGTGTCGTTGGAACGCATGATCGCGGTGTCCAGGTCGACCCAGCCATCGCCGGAGCGGTTCCAGTTACGGTACTTGTGGTCATAGTTGGGCAGTTGGTAATAACCCGGGTCGAACACCCGGCTGCTGGCATTGACCACGCCACTGTCCAGGCCGGCGATGGCCACCGCCGGCTTGATGGTCGAACCGGGCGGGTACAGGCCACGCAGCACGCGGTTGAACAGCGGCCGGTCGATCGAGTCGCGCAGTTCGGCATAGGCCTTGAAGCTGATGCCGGTGACGAACAGGTTGGGGTCGAAGCTTGGCTGGCTGACCATCGCCAGCACCTCGCCAGTACGTGGGTCGAGTGCTACCACTGCGCCCCGCCGGCCACCCAGGGCGGCCTCGGCGGCTTCCTGCAGCTTGATGTCCAGGCTCAGCACAATGTCCTTGCCCGGTTTCGGGTCCGTGCGCTTGAGCACCCGCAGCACGCGGCCTCGGGCGTTGGTCTCGACTTCCTCGTAGCCGACCTGGCCGTGCAGGTCGTCTTCGTAGAAGCGCTCGATGCCGGTCTTGCCGATATGGTGGGTGCCGCTGTAGTTCACCGGGTCGAGGGTTTTCAGCTCTTTCTCGTTGATGCGCCCCACATAACCCACCGAGTGGGCGAAATGCGCACCCTGCGGGTAATGCCGCACCAGCTGGGCCACCACTTCCACGCCTGGCAGGCGGAACTGGTTCACCGCCACCCGGGCGATCTGCTCTTCGTTGAGTTCGAACAGGATCGGCACCGGCTCGAACGGCCGACGGCCCTGGCGCATGCGCTTCTCGAACAGGGCCCGGTCGTCGGTCGTCAAATCCAGCACTTCGACGATGGTATCCAGCACTTCCTGCCAGTTTCCCGCACGTTCGCGGGTCATCGACAGGCTGAAGCTGGGCCGGTTGTCGGCAACGATCACCCCGTTGCGGTCGAAGATCAGCCCGCGGGTCGGCGGGATCGGCTGCACATGCACCCGGTTGTTCTCCGACAGCGTCGAGTGGTAGTCGTACTGGATGATCTGCAGGTAGTACAACCGCGCAATCAGCACGCAAATAAGCAGCACGATAGCCACCGCGCCGACCACGACGCGGTTGCGCACCAGGCGGGCGTCTTTCTCGTGGTCCTTGAGGCGGATCGGCTGCGACATCTGACTGCTTACAGGCTCATTTGTGGTAAGGGTGCCCGGACAACACGGTCCAGGCGCGGTAGATCTGCTCGCCGATGAGTATCCTTACCAACGGGTGCGGCAAGGTCAGCGGCGACAGCGACCAGCGTTGCTCGGCGCGTGCGCAAACCTCAGGCGCCAGGCCTTCCGGGCCGCCCACCATCAAATTCACCGTGCGCGCATCCAGGCGCCAGCGGTCCAGCTCGGTCGCCAGCTGCTCGGTGCTCCAGGGCTTGCCATGGACCTCGAGGGTGACAATGCGTTCCCCTGGCTGAACCTTGCTTAGCATGGCTTCGCCCTCCTGACGGATCAGGCGGGCGACATCGGCATTCTTGCCACGGGTATTCAGCGGGATTTCCACCAGCTCCAGCGACAGCTCGGCGGGCAGGCGCTTGGCATATTCATGCCAGCCTTCCTCGACCCACTTCGGCATGCGCGAGCCGACCGCGATCAGGCGCAGACGCACGACGCTTCCTTATTCCCGGTCTTTGATCTTGTCATCGAAGTAGGCGCTGGCGTTTTCCGGGCTGTGATGCTTGGCATCAGCAGCACGGCTCTGCTCGGCACCCGCCCACAGACGCTCCAGGTCGTAGAACTGGCGGGCAGCGGCAGTCATCATGTGCACGATGACGTCATTCAGGTCCAGCAGCACCCAGTCGCTGTCGCCCTTGCCTTCTTCGCCCAGCGGCTGCGCGCCTTGTTTCTTGACCGCTTCACGGACCTTTTCCAGCATCGCGTTGATCTGGCGGTTGGAGGTACCGGTGGCAATGATCATGTAGTCGGTCAGGCTGTGCTTTTCGCGCACGTCGATAACCTGGATGTCCTGGGCTTTGACGTCTTCCAGAGCGCTAATGGTCAGTTTGACCAGTTCTTCGCCACTGATGCCATTGGTTTTCTGCTTGCTCATATAAAACTCGTTCAACTCGTTGGATGAGGCGCCAGAGGCACCGTCAGTTAGGCGCACGATACAGTTCGCGCGCCTCGATGTAGGCCAGTACGGCGTCCGGCACCAGGAACCTCACCGATTTGCCGCTGGCCAGCAGCTGTCGGATCTGTGTAGCCGACACCGCAAGCGGCGTCTGCCAGACGAACGAAATATTTCCCGCCGGGCCGGACATGGCGGCGGGATCGCTCTCCGAGCGCGCAGCCAGCAGGTTGCGCAGCTCGTCAGGGGGTTCTACGTCGGCATCCGGGCGTTGCAGCACCAGGATGTGACAATGTTGCAGCAATTCTTCCCAGCGGTGCCAACCAGGCAGGCCACAGAAGGCATCCCAGCCCAGCACCAGGAACAACTGGTCGTTGCCGGCCAGTTCGGCGCGGATCGATTCCAGCGTATCGATGGTGTACGACGGCTTGTTCCGTTCCAGCTCGCGGGCATCGACGCTCAGGCAAGCAACGCCCTGCACCGCTTCGCGGACCATGGCCAGGCGATCCTGCGCGGCCACCTGCGGGGTGTCGCGGTGCGGCGGCCGGGCGTTGGGCAACAGGCGCAGCTCGTCCAGCCCCATGAACTCGGCCACTTCCAGCGCGCTGCGCAGGTGGCCGATGTGCACGGGGTCGAAGGTGCCGCCTAGAATGCCGATGCGCCGGACTGCCTGGGCCTTGCTCAACTCAGCAGGACTCCTGACCGCGCAGCTGGCCGTCGCCGATCACTACGTACTTCTCGCAGGTCAGGCCTTCCAGGCCGACCGGGCCACGGGCATGCAGCTTGTCGGTGGAAATACCGATTTCCGCACCCAGCCCGTACTCGAAACCGTCGGCGAAGCAGGTCGGGGTGTTGAGCATGACCGACGCCGAGTCGACCTCAGCCATGAACTGGCGTGCTTCACCCTGGTGTTCGCTGATGATCGAGTCGGTGTGGTGCGAGCCATAGTGGTTGATGTGCTCGATGGCCTGGTCCAGGCCATCGACGACGCGGATCGACAGGATCGCGTCCAGGTACTCGGTATGCCAGTCGTCTTCAGTGGCCGGCTTGGCCTCGATCAGCGCGCGGGTACGCTCGCAGCCACGCAGCTCCACGCCCTTCTCCTGGAAGCGGCGGGCCATTTCCGGCAGGAAGCGCTCGGCCACTTGCTGGTCGACCAGCAGGGTTTCCATGGCGCCGCAGATGCCATAACGGTAGGTCTTGGCGTTGAAGGCAACGTTCCAGGCCTTGTCCAGGTCGGCATGCTGGCTGACATAGATGTGGCAGATGCCGTCCAGGTGCTTGATGACCGGAACGCGGGCATCGCGGCTGATGCGCTCGATCAGCCCACGGCCGCCTCGCGGCACGATGACGTCGACAAACTGCGGCATGCTGATCAGCGCACCCACGGCTTCGCGGTCAGTGGTCTCGACCACCTGCACCACGGCGGCCGGCAGGCCGGCAGCGGCCAGGCCACGCTGGATGCAGGTGGCGATGGCGCGGTTGGAATGGATGGCTTCGGAGCCGCCACGCAGGATGGTTGCGTTACCCGACTTCAGGCACAGGCTGGCGGCATCGATGGTCACGTTCGGGCGCGACTCGTAGATGATCCCGATCACCCCCAGCGGTGCGCGCATCTTGCCGACCTGAATACCGGATGGGCGGTAGCTCATGTCGCGGATTGCACCGACCGGGTCCGGCAGGCTGGCGACCTGACGCAGGCCGGTGATCATGCCGTCGATGCGCGCGGGGGTCAGCGCCAGGCGGTCGAGCAGCGCCGGCTCAAGGCCATTGGCGCGGCCGGCAGCCAGGTCCAGCTCGTTGGCGGCAGTCAGTTCGGCACGGGCAGCATCCAGCGCATCGGCAGCGGCTTGCAGGGCGCGGTTCTTCTGCGCGGTGCTGGCACGGCCGATCACCCGGGAAGCCTCACGGGCAGCGCGACCCAAACGGGTCATGTAGTCAAGAACGGACTCAGTCATGGGTTCGGTGTCTTGGCGAAGGGGAAATCGGCTGATTATAACTGCCGCGCAGGTGTACGCCCAGCGGCGGGTGGCGGATGGTAGAAAATGGGTGTTCGTCTCACGGATTTCACGGGCACCAAACACATCAAGGCGAACCCCTGACAGCCGCTACCAATGAAACATATGGATACCAATCAATCGCCCCACAGGTTCAGCCAAGATTAAGCCATTCATTGTTATCATCCCCGCCTCCCCAGCCACGAACTGCCCGCATGCCAGCCCTGCCCGACAGCTTTTTCAACCGTGATGCCCAGACCGTGGCCAAGGCACTGCTGGGCAAGGTAATCCGCCATCGCCACGGCGACCTGTGGCTGGCTGCGCGCATCATTGAGACCGAGGCCTACTACCTCACTGACAAGGGCAGCCACGCCTCGCTCGGCTACACCGAAAAGCGCAAGGCATTGTTCCTCGATGGCGGGCACATCTACATGTACTACGCCCGCGGCGGCGACTCGCTCAACTTCAGCGCCCAAGGCCCGGGTAACGCAGTGCTGATCAAGTCTGCCTACCCTTGGCAGGACGCCCTCTCGGGGCCCAACAGCCTGGCGCAGATGCAACTGAACAACCCCGACGCCAGCGGCAAGCTGCGCCCGGATGCGCGCCTGTGCGCCGGCCAGACCCTGCTCTGCCGGGCGCTGGGCCTGAAAGTGCCCCACTGGGACGCCCAGCGCTTTGACGCCGAGCGGCTGTACGTGGACGATTGCGGCAATGCCGTACCGAGGGTGATCCAGACCGCAAGGCTGGGCATCCCGCACGGGCGCGACGAGCACCTGCCCTACCGCTTCGTCGACGCCGAGTACGCCCGGTTCTGCACGCGGAACCCGTTACGTCGCGGCCAAGTCGAAGGCCGTGACTTCTTCATTCTCGAACAAGGAAGCTGAACATGGGCCAATGGCTCGACAGCCTGACCGGCTGGCTCAGCGCCAACCCGCAGTGGCTTGGCCTGGCGATTTTCCTGGTGGCCTGCATCGAGTGCCTGGCCATTGCCGGCATCATCGTACCTGGCACCGTGCTGCTGTTCGCCGTCGCGGTACTGGCCGGCAGTGGCGCCTTCAGCCTGGGCGAAACATTACTACTGGGGTTTCTCGGCGGTTTGCTGGGCGACGCGGTGTCGTACACGTTGGGCAAGTACTTCCACCAGAACATTCGCCGCCTGCCATTGCTGCGCCATCACCCTGAGTGGATCGGCAGCGCCGAAACCTACTTCCAGCGCTACGGCATCGCCAGCCTGCTGGTGGGGCGCTTCATCGGGCCGCTGCGGCCCATGCTGCCAATGGTCGCCGGCATGTTCGACATGCCCCTGCCACGCTTCATCGCCGTCAGCCTGGTGGCCGGCGCCGGCTGGTCGGTGGCCTACCTGCTGCCAGGCTGGGCCACCGGCGCGGCCATGCGCCTGCCGCTACCGGAAGGCTTCTGGCTGGATGCTGGCATCATCGCCGGCACCTTGGCAGTCATCATCGGCCTTAGCCTGACCACCAGCATTCGTGACCAGCGCCATGGCACGCGACTGATCGCCGGTATGAGCTTCGCTGCCTTGGCCGGGGTATTCCTTGGCTGGCCTTACCTGCACGAGTTCGACCAAGGCGTGATGACACTGGTGCAGGAGCATCGCAGCCAGGCCATCGATGGCGCCGTGGTACTGGTGACCCGGCTGGGCGATTTCCGCACGCAACTGTTTCTTGGCGGCCTGCTGACCGGCCTGCTGCTGCTTGCCCGGCAATGGCGGCACGCCTTTTTTGCCGCTGGCGCGCTGATGGGCACGGCAATCGCCAACGGTACGCTGAAATGGCTGTTCGCCCGCGCAAGGCCGGAAGTGCTGACCGACCCACTGACCAGCTACAGCATGCCCAGCGGCCACAGCTCGGCGTCGTTTGCGTTCTTTCTGGTGATGGCGGTACTGGCAGGGCGCGGCCAGCCGCCACGGATGCGCCTGACCTGGGTGATGCTGGGTTGTATTCCGGCGCTGGCGATTGCCCTGTCACGGGTGTACCTGGGGGCGCACTGGCCGACCGATATCCTGGCTGGGGCGCTGCTGGCGTGCTGCGTGTGTGCGCTTAGCCTGGCAGTGGTGCAGCGCCAGCAAACACTGCCGGCCCTGCCGCTGCGGGTGTGGTGGCTGGTGTTGCCGGCATGTATCGCGCTGCTGGCGTTCTTTGCCATGCATGCGCTGCCGCAGGCTTTGCTCAGATACCAATATTGATATCGCCTGTGCTGGCCCTTTCGCGGGTACACCCGCGAAAGGGCCTGCACAGACAACACATCAGTGTCAGGCAAACAGCTCGCCCTGGATCCGCTCCAGCAATTTCTGAATTTCCCCCAATCGCTGCTGCGGCGAGTCGAGGGTCAGCAGGTCCAGCTTGTCTTCTTCCATGAACGGCAGCAGGTACGCCAGTTGATTGGCCAGCGCCTGGCGCCCGTCCACCGGGCGCGGCATGTCCAGCGCCTCGACCATCGGGTGCTCGCCCAGCGCCACCAGCAGCGCCAGCAGGTCGTCATCGGCCTCGAGCAACGGGCTGTCCGCCTGCTCCGGTAGCCATTGCACCTGCCCCACCAGCAACTGGTCCTTCTGCACTTCGGTGCTTTCCAGGTTGAAGCGCCGTACGCCCTCGACGCGGATCCCCAGCAAACCGTTGTCCTGCTGCACAAAGTCGCGGATCACTGCTTCACAGCCGATCGACGCGACCATCGGTGGCGCCTTGCCAACCTGCTCGCCCTCCAGGATGCAGACCACCCCAAAGCCTTCGCCCTGCTTCATGCAGCGCCCGATCATGTCCAGGTAACGCGCCTCGAAAATCTGCAAATCGAGAAAGCAGCCCGGGAACAGCACGGTATTGAGCGGAAACAGCGGTAGTGTCATCACAACTCCTCAAGCCACCAGGCTGACCGCCAACGGCAGGAACACTGCCGTGGCTACCCCCATCAAGCTCATCGCCAGCGCGGCAAAAGCGCCGCATTCGTCACCTTCCTGCAGGGCGACCGAAGTACCCACCGCATGCGCGGTCACACCCAACGACATGCCGCGCGCCTCAGGGCTGTGCACGCCGAAGCGGCTCAGCAGCGCCGGGCCGAAGATCGCGCCGATCACCCCGGTGATCAGTACGAACACTGCCGCCAGCGCCGCCACACCGCCAATCTGCTCTGCCACCAGCATGGCGATTGGCGAGGTCACCGACTTGGGTGCCATGGTCATCAGGATCATGTGCTCGGCACCGAACCACCAGCCTAGCAACAGGCAGCAGAGCGTGGCGAACAGCCCCCCGATTACCAGCGTAGTAAATGTGGGCCAGAACAGCTGCCGGATACGCCGCAGGTTGAGATAGAGCGGCACGGCCAGCGCCACGGTGGCGGGGCCCAGCAGGATGTTCATGATTTCGGTGCTCTTGCGGTACTCGCTGTATTCGATGCCGCACAGCAGCAACACGCCGATTACCAGCAACATCGACACCAATACCGGCTGCAGGAAGATCCAGCGGGTTTTCTCGTAGGCCGCCAGCACCACCTGGTAGGCACCGAGCGTGATACCGATACCGAACAAAGGATGGTGCACCACGGCATTCAGCGCGCCTTGCCAATCGAGCATCATGGCTGCTCCTCGCGCTTGCCCTGGCGATGCATGAGCTTTTGCATCAGCACACCAACAAACACCAGCGTCACCAGGCAGGAAATCAGCAGGGCGCCGGCAATCGCCCAGAAGTCAGCAGCAATGTCCTTGGCGTATACCATCACCCCCACTGCCGGCGGCACCAGCAATAGCGGCAGGTAGCGCAGCAGGCTGCTGGCCGCCTCGTTCAGCGGCTTGCCCACCTCACCACGGGCCATAAGGAAGAACAACAGCAACACCAGGCCAATGATCGGCCCCGGCAGAAACGGCACCAACAGGTGATTGATCGCCGTTCCCAGCAGCTGGAACAGCACCAGCCAGGTCAAACCACGCAACAGCATAAGCATCTCCCTCGGGCATGGCCGCCATTATAAGCACGCGCAGCTATAGACCGATATTCGCCGAAAAGCAGACAACTTGACTGAAACGGTTCGCCGTGCCGATCTTGCACTTTCGTACCAACTGACAACCTGGAGAGTCCGCGATGCCCTATGTACCGGTTACAGAGCTTTCGCAATATGTTGGTAAGGAACTGGGCCGCTCCGCCTGGCTGAAAATCGACCAGCAGCGCATCAACCTGTTCGCCGAGGCGACGGGCGATTTCCAGTTCATCCATGTCGACCCTGAAAAGGCGGCCAAAACCCCGTTTGGCGGCACCATTGCCCACGGCTTCCTGACATTGTCACTGATCCCCAAGCTGATCGAGGACATTCTGGTCCTGCCAGAAGGGCTGAAGATGGTGGTGAACTATGGGCTGGACAGCGTACGGTTCATTCAGCCGGTCAAGGTCAACAGCCAGGTTCGGCTTAAAGTGGACCTGGCCGAAGTGGTGGAGAAAAAGCCGGGGCAGTGGTTGCTCAAGGCGATTGCCACGCTGGAAATCGAGGGTGAAGACAAACCTGCTTATATAGCTGAGTCGCTCTCGCTCTGTTTCGTCTGATTTATCCCCGGGGGCGCTATGCGCCCCATTCGCAGCACAAGGCTGCTCCTACAGGGGTATGCGATCTCCTGTAGGAGCAGCCTTGTGCTGCGAATGGGTTGCACAGCAGCCCCCGATCCACAAATCTTCCGCACTCGCGTAGACTGCCAGCCTCCGCGCAGCCTAGGGCTGCCCCTGTCGATTTACCAAAGGTGCCCGCCATGCCCTGGCTGCAAGTACGCCTGGCCATCAGCCCGGAACAAGCCGAAACCTACGAAGATGCCCTGCTCGAAGTAGGCGCCGTCTCGGTCACGTTCATGGACGCCGAAGATCAGCCGATCTTCGAGCCTGACCTCAACACCACCCCGCTGTGGTCGCACACCCACCTGCTGGCCCTGTTCGAGGCCGATGCCGAGCCCGAGCAGGTGTTTGCCCACCTGCGCCTGCTGACCGGCGCCGAGCTGCCACAGCACCAGGCTGAAGTGATCGAGGACCAGGACTGGGAGCGCAGCTGGATGGACAACTTCCAGCCCATGCGTTTCGGCCGCCGCCTGTGGATCGTGCCAAGCTGGCACGAGGCACCGGAAAAAGGCGCCGTCAACCTGCTGCTGGACCCGGGCCTGGCCTTCGGCACCGGCACCCACCCCACCACGGCCCTGTGCCTGGAATGGCTCGACGGCCAGCAACTCGAAGGCACCCAGGTGCTGGACTTCGGCTGCGGCTCCGGCATCCTGGCCATCGCCTCGCTGCTGCTGGGCGCCCGTGAAGCAGTCGGTACCGACATCGACGTGCAGGCCATCGAGGCTTCGCGCGACAATGCCCAACGCAACGGCATCGCCGATGAAAAGCTGGCCCTGTACCTGCCCGAGCACATGCCGGCCATGCAGGCAGACGTGCTGGTCGCCAACATCCTCGCTGGCCCGCTGGTGTCGCTGGCGCCGCAGTTGTCCGGCCTGGTCCGCCCTGGCGGCCTGCTGGCCCTGTCCGGCATTCTGGCCGAACAGGGCGAGGAGGTGGCCGCGGCCTACGCCGCCGACTTCGAGCTGGACCCGATCGTCGTCCGCGACGGCTGGGTGCGCATCAGTGGTCGTCGCCGCTAAGCGGGCCTAGAATATCTCTCTGCACAGCTCCCGGATTGCCGCATGACCGACAGTTTCGTCACCCAGTGCCCGCATTGCCAGACCAGCTTTCGCGTCACCCACCACCAGTTGAGCGTGGCCCGCGGCGTGGTTCGCTGCGGCCATTGCCTGCAGGTGTTCAATGCCGCCAAGCAACTGCTGGAACAGAACCGCGCAAGCGCACCTGAGGTGCCGGTACCGGCGCCTGTGCCAGCGGCAACTGCCGAGCCAGTGGTCGAGCCGCCGGTTACCCCCGAGCCTGTCACCCGCGAGCGCAGCATCACGCCTGACGAGGACTGGGCCCTGACCGCCCAGGCGCTGGACGCACTCGACCTCGACCAGGAACTGGCACGCCTGGAGCGGCGCGGCCAGCCGGCCCCGGCACGCCCCGCCAACCTGGATGGCGGGCTGCAAGCGCGGCGTGACGAACTGCACCCGGACGAGCATGCGGACGACCTGTTCGGCAACGCCACCGATGAGCCCTTCGAGCCGCAAACGCCGGCAGAGCCCGCACCTGTGTTGCTGGAGCCGCAGCCGCTGGAGCTGGACCTGGAGCCCGTACCCGGCGAGCGCACCGAGCCGACCCTGGGCCGTAACCTTGACCTGGACATCGATGACGAGCCGCCCGTACACCGCGCAGCTGAAATCGACGACCAGCCCGCCTTCAGCGAACCGCTGCGCACCCACGATGACGAAATCCCGGAAAAAGGCCTGAGCGCCCGCGACGATGAACCGCTGGCGCTACACCTGTCGGCGCGCGACGACGACCCTGTCGAGCCGCTGCCGGGTGAACGCCTGGAGCCAGGCCTTGCCAGCAAGCCCGAGCGCCAGGCGCGCAAGGAGCCGCTGGTCGATGTAGTCGACGACCCGCTGCAACTGGGCTGGGAAAAACCCGCGCCCAACTGGGGCAAGCGCCTGCTGTGGGGCTTCCTGGCCCTGCTGGCCGCTGGCCTGCTGGCGTTCCAGTATGTGTGGTTCCACTTCGACGAAATGGCCCGCCAGGACCAGTACCGGCCGATCTTCCAGCAAATTTGCCCGATCGTCGGGTGCCAGGTGCCGACCCGCGTCGATATCGCAAGAATCAAGAGCAGCAACCTGGTGGTGCGCAGCCACCCGGACTTCAAGGGCGCACTGATCGTCGATGCGATCATCTACAACCGTGCACCGTTCGCCCAACCGTTCCCGCTGCTGGAACTGCGTTTTGCCGACCTCAATGGCCAGCTGATCGCCAGCCGGCGCTTCAAGCCCAGCGAGTACCTGTCCGGCGAGTTGGCCGGGCGTGGCGACATGCCAAGCCAGACGCCGATCCATATCGCCCTGGACATCCTCGACCCGGGGCCAAAGGCCGTGAACTACAGCCTCAGCTTCCGCTCGCCGGAATAGTCAGCACAACCCTGTGGAAGCGGGCATGCCCGCGAACCCGGGCAAAGCCCGTGCCATGCACCGCGGCGTCTGCTTCGCGGGCGCGCCCGCTCCCACAGGGGTCCGCGCGACACCCGGGTCTTGGCTCATACCAAAAGTCATAAGCCGACAACTGTTCAGATTTTATCCAAATCCATCTTTATCCGGTCACCGAGAGCGGGTATCATGCCCACCCTTTTTCGAACTCCAAGATTCGGCCCCACAACAGGGATCACCTATGTCGGCGGTACGCATCGGCCCATACACACTACGCAACAACCTGATCCTCGCGCCCATGGCCGGGGTCACGGACCAGCCTTTCCGTACACTTTGCAAGCGCCTGGGTGCGGGCATGGTGGTCTCGGAAATGGTCTCCAGCGATATGAGCCTGTGGAACAGCCGCAAGTCGAGCCTGCGCCGCATCCATGAAGGTGATCCCGAGCCACGCTCGGTGCAGATCGCCGGTGGTGATGCGCAGATGATGGCTGCGGCAGCAAAGGCCAATGTCGAAGCGGGTGCCCAGATCATCGACATCAACATGGGCTGCCCGGCTAAAAAAGTCTGCAACAAAGCTGCAGGCTCTGCTTTATTGAGAGATGAAGCCTTGGTCAGCGAGATCCTCCACGCCGTGGTCGGCGCTGTGGACGTCCCGGTAACCCTGAAGATCCGCACCGGTTGGGACCGGGCAAACAAGAACGGCCTGAACGTGGCGAAGATCGCCGAACAGGCCGGCATCCAGGCGCTGGCGGTGCATGGCCGCACACGCGCCGACCTGTACACCGGCGAAGCCGAATACGACACCATCGCGGCCATCAAGCAAGCGGTGTCTATCCCGGTCTTTGCCAATGGCGATATCACTTCGCCAGAAAAGGCCCGGGCGGTGCTGGATGCCACCGGGGTCGACGGCCTGTTGATCGGCCGGGCTGCCCAGGGGCGGCCATGGATCTTTCGCGAGATCGAGCATTACCTGCGCACTGGCGAATACCTGCCAGCGCCGCAACTGGACGAAGTGGAACGCATCCTGCTGGAGCACCTGGCCGCGTTGCATGCCTTTTATGGCGATGTGATGGGCGTACGTATCGCCCGCAAGCACGTTGGCTGGTACCTGGCAACACGACCCGGCGGCAAGGAGTTTCGCTCCCGGTTCAACGCTTTGGAAGACACACAAGCGCAGTGCGCCAACGTTCGTGCGTTTTTCAGCGAGCGTCGACAGAGCCTTGAGACAGAGGACGGACAAGGGGTGGCCGCATGACGATGATGACCGAGAATTTTGTGAGTGGAACAACGCCCGTGAGCGACAACGCCAACCTGAAACAGCACCTCAACACGCCGAGCGAAGAGGGCCAGACCCTTCGCGACAGCGTCGAGAAGGCGCTGCACAACTACTTCGCCCACCTGGAAGGCGCGACCGTGACGGACGTGTACAACCTGGTGCTCTCCGAAGTGGAGGCGCCCCTGCTCGAAAGCGTGATGAACTACGTGAAGGGCAACCAGACCAAGGCCAGCGAGATGCTCGGGCTGAACCGAGGCACCCTGCGCAAGAAGCTCAAGCAGTACGACTTGCTGTAAGACAGAATCCCAACCAGAAAAGGCGGCTCCCTGAACAGAGGCGCCTTTTTTGCAGACTCCACCGCGTTATTGGAACCCGAAATGACCGACCAGACTACCCGCCTGCCAGTCCGCCGCGCCCTGATCAGCGTCTCCGACAAGACCGGTATCCTCGAATTCGCCCGTGAGCTGCAGCAGCTCGGTGTCGAGATCCTGTCCACCGGCGGCACCTACAAGCTGCTCAAGGACAACGGCGTGAACGCGGTGGAAGTGGCCGACTACACCGGCTTCGCCGAAATGATGGATGGCCGGGTCAAGACCCTGCACCCGAAAATCCACGGTGGCATCCTCGGCCGTCGCGGCACCGATGACGCCATCATGAACGAGCACGGCATCAAGCCGATCGACCTGGTTGCGGTCAACCTGTACCCGTTCGAAGCCACCATTTCCAAGCCTGGCTGTGACCTGCCGACCGCCATCGAGAACATCGACATCGGCGGCCCGACCATGGTCCGTTCGGCAGCCAAGAACCACAAAGATGTTGCTATCGTGGTCAACGCCAGTGACTACGCCGGCATCGTCGAAGGCCTCAAGGCCGGCGGCCTGACCTACGCCCAGCGCTTCGACCTGATGCTCAAGGCGTTCGAGCACACTGCCGCCTACGACGGCATGATCGCCAACTACATGGGCACCATCGACCAGGCCAAGGACACCCTTTCGACTGCCGCACGCAGCGAATTCCCGCGCACCTTCAACAGCCAGTTCGTCAAGGCCCAGGAAATGCGCTACGGCGAGAACCCGCACCAGAGCGCGGCGTTCTACGTAGAAGCCAAAAAAGGCGAAGCCAGCATTTCCACCGCCACCCAGCTGCAGGGCAAGGAACTGTCTTTCAACAACGTGGCCGACACCGACGCCGCGCTGGAGTGCGTGAAGAGCTTCGTCAAGCCCGCCTGTGTCATCGTCAAGCACGCCAACCCGTGCGGCGTGGCCGTTGTGCCTGAAGACGAAGGCGGCATCCGCAAGGCCTACGACCTGGCCTACGCCACCGACACCGAGTCGGCCTTCGGCGGCATCATTGCCTTCAACCGCGAACTGGACGGCGAAACCGCCAAGGCCATCGTCGAGCGCCAGTTCGTCGAAGTGATCATCGCCCCGAAAATTTCCCAGGCTGCCCGCGACGTGGTAGCTGCCAAGCAGAACGTGCGCCTGCTGGAGTGCGGCGAGTGGCCAGCTGAGCGCGCTGCCGGTTGGGACTTCAAGCGCGTCAACGGTGGCCTGCTGGTGCAAAGCCGCGATATCGGCATGATCACCGCAGACGACCTGAAGATCGTCACCAAGCGTGCTCCGACCGAGCAAGAAGTCCACGACCTGGTGTTTGCCTGGAAAGTGGCCAAGTTCGTCAAGTCCAACGCCATTGTCTACGCCAAGCAGCGCCAGACCATCGGCGTCGGCGCTGGCCAGATGAGCCGCGTCAACTCCGCCCGCATTGCTGCAATCAAGGCCGAGCATGCTGGCCTGCAAGTGCAAGGCGCAGTCATGGCATCGGATGCGTTCTTCCCGTTCCGTGATGGCATCGACAATGCGGCTAAAGTGGGTATCAGCGCCGTGATCCAGCCGGGTGGCTCGATGCGTGATGCCGAGGTGATTGCCGCCGCTGACGAAGCCGGCATCGCGATGGTATTCACCGGTATGCGCCACTTCCGCCACTGATTTACGGCAATCGGCCGCACTGAAGCAGGCATCTGCTGCGTTGGGGCCGGTTCCGCTGATGCTCATTGCCAGAAGGCAACTCCGCTCATCGGAACCGGCCCCGCCTTGCATCTACCTGCTTCATTGCGACCTCGTACAGCGTGAGGCTTCGCCTTGCGCCCGAAAGAATTCGAGGTTTTGACATGAAAGTTTTGATCATCGGCAGCGGCGGTCGTGAGCACGCCCTGGCCTGGAAAGTTGCCCAGGACCCACGCGTCGAAAAAGTCTTCGTCGCCCCTGGCAACGCCGGCACCGCCATTGAAGCCAAGTGCGAGAACGTCGCCATCGACGTGTGCGCCCTGGAACAACTGGCCGACTTCGCCGAGAAGAACGTCGACCTGACCATCGTCGGCCCGGAAGCACCGCTGGTCATCGGTGTGGTCGACCTGTTCCGCAGCCGTGGCCTGGACTGCTTCGGCCCAACCAAGGGTGCGGCCCAGCTGGAAGGCTCCAAGGCCTTCACCAAGGACTTCCTGGCGCGTCACAAGATCCCGACCGCCGACTACCAGAACTTCACCGAAATCGAGCCGGCGCTGGCCTACCTGCAGGAAAAAGGTGCGCCGATCGTGATCAAGGCCGACGGCCTGGCTGCGGGCAAAGGCGTGATCGTCGCCATGACCCTCGAAGAAGCCGAAGCCGCCGTGCGTGACATGCTGGCCGGCAACGCCTTCGGTGAAGCCGGTTCGCGTGTGGTGATCGAAGAGTTCCTCGACGGCGAAGAAGCCAGCTTCATCGTCATGGTCGACGGCCACAACGTGCTGCCCATGGCCACCAGCCAGGACCACAAGCGCGTCGGCGACCAGGACACCGGCCCGAACACGGGCGGCATGGGTGCCTACTCCCCTGCCCCGGTCGTTACCGCCGACGTGCACCAGCGCGTGATGGACCAGGTAATCTGGCCAACCGTGCGCGGCATGGCCGAGGAAGGCAACGTCTACACCGGCTTCCTCTATGCTGGCCTGATGATCGACAAGGCAGGCAACCCCAAGGTCATCGAGTTCAACTGCCGCTTCGGCGACCCAGAGACCCAGCCAGTCATGCTGCGCCTGGAGTCGAGCCTGGTGCTGCTGATCGAAGCCGCCTTCGCCAAGGCGCTGGACAAGGTCGAAGCCCAGTGGGACCCACGCCCGAGCCTGGGCGTTGTGCTGGCGGCTGGCGGTTACCCGGGCGACTACGCCAAGGGCGACGTGATCAGCGGCCTGGACGCAGCAGCCAAGATCGAAGGCAAGGTATTCCATGCCGGTACTTCGCTCAAGGACGGCCAAGTGGCCACCAACGGCGGGCGCGTGCTGTGCGCCACGGCAATGGGCAGCACGGTTGCCGATGCGCAGCAGCAGGCTTACCGCCTGGCCAGGGAAGTAAGCTGGAACGGCAGCTTCTACCGCACTGACATCGGCTACCGGGCCATCGCCCGCGAGCGCGGTGAGCACCAGCAGTAAGCACTACCGGAGCGCCGTGCCGCCCAGGGCTGTCAACCGCCCGGCGCACGGCATCCGGCTCGTCGACAAGGCCCGGCACGGGCCTTGCTTTCGACTTGGCGCGCCGCGCATAGTTAGTACCCGGCACATCGGCTAAGAAGGGATTTCGTAGTGCGTCGGCTTCGGATTGCCTCAGCTCTGATCGTCACCTTGTTGACCTTGCTCTGCATGTTCCCGGCTGCAGCCGAACATGACGCAGGCTGGACCGTTTTGCTCGACGAACAGGCCAACCTGCAACTGAGCGATGTACGCTCGGAGCGCTACCGCAACCAGTTCAGCCCGCTGGTGCTTACCGAGCTGGATGCCGCCCCGCCGGAACAGGCCTTGTGGCTGCACTACCGCCTGGAACCAGGCGACCAGGAGCAACTGCTACGGGTATTTGCCCCGGACCTGTCTGGCCTTGATCTCTACGCCCTCGAAGGCGACCAACTTCTGCGTCAGCTGCACCACGGGCGCCAGGCCGGCAATGCCAGCCCGACCCTGCGTGGCAGCGACCATGTACTGCCCCTGCCCAACAGCAAGCAACCGCTGGATATCTACCTGCGCCTGGTCTCCGAGCACCAGTTGCGCCCAGCCATCAGCCTGGAACCTGCGGCCGTAGCCGCCTCGGACCAGAGCCAGCCACTGCTGTTCGGCATGCTGTTCGGCGGCCTGGTCATGTTGATCCTGCACAACCTGATCCGCTTCCTCTACAGCCGCTCGACCACCACCCTGATCCTGGCGTTGTACCACGGCCTGATGCTGCTCAGCGGCCTGATCCTGCTGAACCTCAGCGGCCCCTGGTGGCACGTCTGGCACAACGCACAAACCCCGGCCGCCTACCTGACACTGGTACTGGCCGGCCTGGCGGGGCTGTATTTCACCCAACACTTCTTCAACCCGTGCAACTCACCCCGGCTTAACCGCCTGCTGCAGGGCGAAATGCTGGTGGTGGGGGTCAGCGGGCTGGTGCTGTTGTTTGTCGACACCCTGCCCCTCAACCTTATGACCTACGCCCTGATGGCCTTGGGCAGCGTGAGCATGCTGCTGGTCAGCAGCTACCACTGGTACCGGGGTTACGCGCCTGGGCGCCTGTTCAGCCTGGCCATGGTGGTGTTCAACCTGGGCGGCCTGGTGCTGCTGCCCGCACTGCTGGGCCTGACCCGCACCTCGACGCCCTGGCTGCTGTGCGTGCTGCTGGGGCTGGCCGTTGCCAGCGGCCTGCTGCTCAACCTGGCAGTCAGCGAGCGCCTGCGCCGCATGAGCGAGGAGCGCTTCAGCGCCAGCCGCGCCCTGGCCGCCAGCGATGCCGAAATAAACGCCAAGGCCGAGTTCCTGGCCAAGATCAGCCACGAAATCCGCACCCCCATGAACGGCGTGCTGGGTATGACCGAGCTGCTGCTGGGCACACCGCTGTCCGTCAAACAACGTGACTACGTGCAGACCATCCACAGCGCCGGCAACGAGCTGCTGACGCTGATCAACGAGATTCTCGACATTTCCAAGCTCGAATCCCGGCAGATCGAACTGGATGACGTGCAGTTCGACCTCAACGCGCTGATCGAGGACTGCCTGAACATCTTCCGCGCCAAGGCCGAACAGCAGAACATCGAGCTGATCAGCTTTACCCAGCCGCAAGTACCGCGGGTGATCAGCGGCGACCCGACACGCCTGCGCCAAGCCTTGTCGAGCCTGCTGGAAAACGCCCTGAAAAACACCGACCAGGGCGAGATCCTGCTGGTCGTGGCACTGGACCAACGGGGTGAGCTACCGCGCCTGCGCATCGCCGTGCAGGACAGCGGCGAGCCGTTGGCCGCCGCAGACCGTGAAGCCTTGTTGCAGGCCGAGTTGCACAGCCACCACTTCCTGTCCAGCAACAAGCTGGGCGGCCACCTGGGGCTGGTCATCGCCAAGCAGCTGATCGGCCTGATGCAGGGCGAGTTCGGCATCAAGAGCAGCACCGGCATGGGCAACACCCTGTGGCTGACCCTGCCGCTGGACCCTTCTCGCCTGGAACAGCCACCGACCGACCTCGACAGCCCGCTGCGCGATGCCCGCGTGCTGGTGGTGGACGACAATGACACCTGCCGCAAGGTGCTGGTGCAACAATGCAGCGCCTGGGGCATGAATGTCAGCGCAGTGCCCTCGGGCAAGGAAGCCCTGGCCCTTCTGCGCACCAAGGCCCACCTGCGCGACTACTTCGACGCGGTGCTGCTGGACCAGAACATGCCCGGCATGACCGGCATGCAGCTGGCCGCCAAGATCAAGGAAGACCCGAGCCTGAACCACGACATCCTGGTGGTGATGCTCACCGGCATCAGCAATGCGCCGAGCAAGGTCATCGCACGCAATGCCGGGGTGAAACGGATACTTGCCAAGCCGGTGGCCGGCTACACGCTGAAAACCACCCTGGCCGAAGAACTGGCCCAACGCGGCCGCGATCAGGCAGTGCCGGCCAGCCTGCCCGGTGTCCCGCAGGCACTGGACCTGCCCGGCGACTTCCGCGTGCTGGTTGCCGAAGACAACAGCATTTCCACCAAGGTGATACGCGGCATGCTTGGCAAGCTGAACCTTGAGCCCGACACCGCGTGCAATGGCGAAGAGGCCCTGCAGGCGATGAAAAACCAGCGCTATGACCTGGTGCTGATGGACTGCGAAATGCCGATTCTGGACGGTTTCTCGGCCACCCAGCAGCTGCGCGCCTGGGAAACCGCCAACCAGCGCCAACGCACCCCGGTGGTGGCACTGACCGCGCACATTCTTACAGAACACAAGGAACGCGCCCGTCTGGCGGGCATGGACGGCCACATGGCCAAGCCGGTCGAGCTGTCGCAGTTGCGCGAGCTGATCCAGTACTGGGCCAATCACCGGGAAGCCAAGGTGGACCCGGCGCATACTTCCTGATCTGTAGTGCCTGTACTGGCCTCATCGCCGGCAAGCCAGCTCCCACCTCGATCGCATCGTTCTCAAGCCATGTGCAGTACCTGTGGGAGCTGGCTTGCCGGCGATGAGGCCAGTGAAGACAACCACAATGCTGCTGATACACTTCCCGTCAACTTCCCTGCAAGGGGCTACCCCATGCTCCATGAGTTGTTCAGCGTCTACCTGAAAATGCTTGTGCTCTACAGCCCGTTCTTCGTGCTGTCGTGCTTCATCAGCCTGACCCGCGGCCACTCCAGCAAGGAGCGCAAGCAACTGGCCTGGAAGGTCGCCTTCGCAGCCCTGGTCGCCAGCGTGCTGCTGTACCTGTTCGGTCGGGTGATCTTCGGCATTTTCGGCATCACCGCCGACGCCTTCCGCATCGGTGCCGGCAGCGTGCTGTTCATCTCGGCATTGGGCATGGCCCAGGGCAAGCCGGCGGTGCAGGCCGATAACGTGCAGCAGGATGTGACCATCGTGCCACTGACCATTCCGCTGACGGTTGGCCCCGGTACCATCGGTGCATTGTTGGTGATGGGTGTAAGCCAGCCGCACTGGGACGACAAACTGCTGGCCATCGTCAGTATCGCGCTGGCCAGCTTCACTGTCGGCCTGGTGCTTTACCTGTCGCACGGTATCGAGCGGATCCTGGGCGACCAGGGCCTGCAGATCGTCAGCCGTCTGATGGGGCTGTTCGTCTGTGCCCTGGCGGCGCAGATCATCTTTACCGGGATAAAAGGGTACCTGGTGCCTTAGATGGCATCGTCGTGAATGCGCGCGAGGGATACCTTGACGACGCTTTCCTGCACTTTCGGCAATACGCTGTTCTCAAAGGCCAGAATATTGAACCGGACCAGTTCCGCACGCACATTCTTGTAACTGCGCTTGCGGCTGATGAACCCTGCACTGAAAACAGACTGCTTGTCCGTTTCGTGGTAAATCACCATGTCGACACGGTTATTACCGGCCGGCGCACAGGCCAACACTTGAAAGTGCTGCATCTCGAATGCCTTTTTCTCAAGTTCCTTCAGCACCGACGGCTTGGTCAGTAACGTTTGCATGGACACTTTGACCGACGACGCAAAGCTGTCCCCGGCAGTTTTAGACAGGGTCTGCAGCACGTGATCCGTCTGTTGCGTACGCGTCTTGTCCGGCCAATGGATCTGCTCAGCCGTTACCGCATCCCACCCCATGAATTTGAGCTGGTTACGGTAATAAGCAAACCAGTCTTTAATCAGCCCCTCCTTGTAAGCGGTATCGGTGGCTCTTTCGGCCATTGCCAAGGCCAGTTTCACCTTGTTTTTCTGCGCGGCGTCGATGCCCGGCAAGAACGAAACAATCCCAGCGCCGATCACGGCAGACGTGGCTTCACTCATGATGCTGCTCCTGTAGGTTGTGCGTAAGGGTCGAACCGGTAAACGGCCTGTGCATCCTTGGTTTTCATCAAGGCCTGCAATTCATCACGCTGGCGTTGGAAGCGTCCTTCATCCAATGCCAGGGAAACGCCGTTGAACTCGGCCTCGCCCTCAAGTACTTGTTCGCCCAGAAATGTCTCCAGCGAAACTAGCGATAGTGGCTTGTCGATTTGCAGCGAGATGCTGCACAAGTCCAGCGCCGGGCCCGGCTTGAGTACGCCAAGCTCGATGACCAGCGTGGAGCACTGCGCCTGATCATGCGTGCAGAACTTCAGCAAGTGCCGGAAGCCTTCGGCAGACTGGCCAAGGCCCGTCTTTATCGCCGCCAGCACGGCCTCATGGCGAAGCGAACGCATCTTCAGCCACGCTTCCAGTGGCTGTATATGCGCGTTGCGCACAGGTCGCCCCAACGGTTTCAGGTCATGGGTACTGGCCAGCTTGATCCAGCCCAGTTGGCGGTAGGCCTCCCGATACGCGGCATACCAGCTTTCGTAATTGTCAACGCGTGAACCGGCGTGCTTGTTAGCTACCAACTGTGCGTACAGGACTGAATCGAAAGCGGCCTGGCGTTGTGCCTCGACTGCGCCTGGCGAATACAGCAATGCTGTTCCGCCAATCAACATCAGTTGCTCAGCTGCTCTATCCATCGTGTTACCTCGTCACAAAGAACCGAACAAGGCGGCGTTGCGACTACGCCGCCGAGCCATCAGATGTCGTACTCGAGCACGTTCTCGACACTGCGCACGCCGAGTTTGTTTTCTACGGTTTCGCGGATTTTGTCGTAGACAAAGTTATTGAGGGTGAGCACTGCCGTGCCGGCGTAGTACTCGGTCCTGTCCAGCTTCCACTGGATGCCCAGCACGTCGTCGTCCAGTGTTGGGGCAGAGGCCTGGATGCAGCTCACTACCATGACCACATCGTTGTTTTCGGTTTCAATGCAGGCGGCCATGCCAACCATGCCCCTGGCTTTGTTCTTGCGCTTGTGATCGATCACCTTGGCGTCGTTTTCGACAGTGGTCAGTTTGTCGAAGGCCATCTTTGCCACTGCACCCAGCTTGGTGCCGCCCAGCATCGCATTGCCAACCACACCTATCGCCCGGATGGCCACGGCGCCAACGGTGACGGACAGTTCCGCCGAAGTTTCAAGGTCGAAGGTACGGCGTGGGATGGTGAAGCCAAGGTCACGCATGACATCGATGAATTTGTCGTACCACTCCCGGCTCTGCTTTTCGGCATTGAAGGCTTTGTCGGCTACCAATGTGGCGAAGTGGAAGGCATTTTTCACATCGTGACGGCTTTGCGCAGACATGCCCGCGCCGCAGGCAAGCAGGTTGCCTTCTACCAGGATGGCGGCATCGGTGGTGGTGATTTGTGTTGCATCGGACATCTGGAAACTCCTTGATGGTTGCCCCTTGAACCAGGGGCAATCACCTTAGCCAGCGCGCTTGCCACGAAGCGCGCTGAAGGGTTTCCGACGCAACTAGCCGGCGGTGGGGTACCAACGCGGGGTGTAGGCCCACACCCCGCCCGACAGACGAGGGAATACACAGGTTGTAGAGGAGCCGACCAGCACCATGGTGCGCATATCGACCATTTCCGGCAGCAGCTCGGCCAAGGTGACTACCTTCAGCGTCTGCCCCGGCCTACCGATGTCGCGCCCAAGGACTACAGGCGTGTTCCCCCCGCGGTGACGACGCACAACCTCCAGTGCCACCCCGAGCTGGTGCGGCCTGGACTTGGAAATCGGGTTGTAGAAGGCCAGTACCAGGTCAGCCTGGGCCGCCAGGTCCAGGCGCTTTTCAATGATCGACCAGGGCTTGAGGTTGTCCGACAGCGACATCACGCAGAAGTCGTGCCCCAGCGGTGCCCCCGCCTGCGCAGCGGTAGCGAGCGAGGCCGACACCCCTGGCAGGATCTCGAGGTCGACGCGCTGCCAGGCCGGGTCACTGGATTCGTGCAGCGCTTCGAGCACTGCAGCGGCCATGGCGAACACGCCTGGGTCGCCCGACGAGACCACCACCACCGAACGGCCTTGTGCCGCCAGCTCGAAGGCATGCCGGGCGCGCTGCATCTCTTCACGGTTGTCGGTGCAGTGCAGCACCTGGTCGTCACGGAACGGCCCGGCCATGCGCACGTAGGTTTCGTAGCCGAGGATGTCCTCGGCGCGTGCCAGCTCGGCCTTGACCGCCGGCACCATCAGTTCGGCGGCCCCGGGGCCCAGGCCGATAACAGCCAGACGACCACGGCGGCGGCCAACCTGCGCCACATCGACCGGGGCAGGCGCCACTGCGATGACCACCTCGGCCTGTTCTATCAACTCTGCGCCTGGCAACGCTGCAGCCACCATGCTGGCCACATCGCCTGGCCTGGCAGCGAAGCGCAAGGCGACACCCAAAGCCCGCGCAGCCTCGTGCAAGGCACTGTCGGCCATGGCTTGCTCGTCCGCCAGCACACAGGCAACAGATGGCTCGGCGATACCGGCCTGCTGCAACGCAGCACGAATGCCGTGCAGGTTGCCACCTGCAACGCCTACAACCACCGAGCGCGGGTGGATCAGCAGTTCGTCGCGGTTGGCCGGGCGGGCCTGATGCCCCACATGGATGGTGCGCCGGGCTGCTTCGCTGGCAGGCAACTGCACCTGTTGCAACCACGGCGCATCACCTTCGATGCGCACCGCCTCGCCAGCCAGCAAATCAGAGACAAAGCGCTTGCCTTGCTCAATGTCCGCCAATGCATAACCCTGCGGCGGGTTCAGCAGGCAAGTGCCGAAACGCAGCTCGCCACTGGTGGTGATCGCAGCAGCAACGCCCAGTGCCTCTGCGATTTCGCGTGCCATCACGTTCACGCCACCCAGGCCACCGAGCAGCGGCACCACCGCACTGCCATCTTCGGCCACGGCCAGAACCGGCGGCTCGCGGCCCTTTTCGCTGAGCAGGCTGGCCAGGCTGCGGATGACAATGCCCGCAGCGCACAGGGCGATGATCGGCGTGTCCTGCTGGTACAACCCGCGCAGGGTATCGCCGAACGAGCTGTACGATTGGTCTGCACCCTCGACACGCCCCTCCAGGCCATGGATCGTGGCCTGTGGATAACATTGCTGGATACGCTGCGCCGTCGCCAGGCTGCCTGGGCCTAGAATGATGATTGCCGGTGCCTTGTGCATGCTCATCCCTGCCATTTTTCCCCCGGCACGATGATCAGCGAGAAGTACGGCGACGACTGTGGGTCGACCTGGTCCAGCGGCACGATCTTCTGGTTGGCCATGGTGGCCCGCTCCACATACAGCGCGCGCTCGTGCAGGCCTAGTTCGGTCAGTACTGCGCGTACTTTAGGGAAGTTGCGCCCAAGCTTCATGATCACCGCTGCATCGGCATCGGCCAGGCGGCGCTTGAGCTCTTCGGCGGGCAACACGCCGGACAAGACCGAGAGGCTCTGGTTGCGGTACACCAGCGGTGCACCCAGCACCGAGGCGCCACCGAGCATCGAGCACACGCCGGGGATCACTTCGGCTTCATAGCGCTGCGCCAGGCGGTCGTGCAGGTACATGTAGGACCCGTAGAAGAACGGGTCACCTTCGCAGATCACCGCCACGTCGCGACCGGCATCCAGGTGCTCGGCCACCTGCACGCTGGCTTCGTCGTAGAAGTCGCTGATCACCTGCTCGTAGGACAGCGGCGCCGGCAGGGCTTCGGTGGTTACCGGGTACACCAGCGGCAACAGCGTCTGCTGCGCTTGCAGGTGCGCCTCGATGATGCCGAAGGCATTGCCGCGCTTGCCCTTGGCCACGAAATAGCCGACCACTGGCGCTTCGCGCAGCAGGCGCAGGGCCTTGAGGGTGATCAGTTCAGGGTCGCCCGGGCCCACGCCCAGGCCCAGCAGACGTCCACGCGGCGCCATCACTCCACCTCCGTGGCCAGGGCGTTGACCGCGGCGGCGGCCATCGCGCTGCCGCCCAGGCGGCCTTGCATGATCACGAACGGCACGCCACGGCTGTCGGCGGCGAGCATCGCCTTGGACTCGGCAGCACCGACGAAACCGACCGGGAAGCCGAGGATCAGCGCCGGCTTGGGTGCACCGGCGTCAATCATCTCCAGCAGGTAGAACAGGGCGGTGGGCGCATTGCCGATCACCACCACACTGCCTTCCAGGTACGGGCGCCACAGCTCAAGGGCTACGGCAGAACGGGTGTTGCCGGCGTCCTTGGCCAGGCCCGGTACGCTTGGGTCGCGCAGGGTGCAGATGACTTTGTTGTCGGCTGGCAGGCGGGCGCGGGTGATGCCTTCGGCGACCATGTGCGCATCGCACAGGATTGGCGCGCCGTTCAGCAGCGCCTCGCGCCCGGCCCGGCCGGCGCCTTCGGAGAACTGCAGGCCATCGATGGCATCGACCATGCCACAGGCGTGGATAACGCGTACGGCGAGCTTTTCGAGGTCTGCGGGGATCCGCTCGAGTCGGGCTTCCTCACGGATGATCCGGAAGGAATTGCGATAGATCTCCTGACCATCGCGGATGTAGTCAATCATCAAGGTGCTCCGTCGGCAGGTCGAGCATGGCGCCTGCTTCATTCAAGGTAAGGTCGGTGGCGCGCAGGGCGCCGAAGCCCGGCTGGCGCGCGTCACGCAGATAGAGGTCATATCGGCCCGGCGAGCGGGCCAGCAGGGTGGCCGGGGCAACATGGGCCACGGCGCAGGAACGGGGGCAGCCAGACAGGTGCACGCTGGCGGGCACGCCAGGGCCCAGCAGCGCGGCCAGGGCAACGGCGTCGGCCTTGGTTTCGCCAAGCGCCTTGGCGCAGCCGCTGGCACCGGTGCAGGCGCTGATCCGCGCCAGGGGTTCATGGTCGTGGCACAGCAGGCCCAGGGCCGACAGTTCAGCTTGGGCTTGCTCGATGTGGTCGGCTTGCAGGTTGGTCAGCACCAGGCTTTGCCAAGGGCTCAGGCGCAGGCTGCCATCGCCCCGTTCACGGGCAACCCGCGCTGCGCCGCGCAGCATGGCCGGGGTCAGGCGGCCTTGCGGCGGGGCTACGCCAAGGGCAACGCCATCTGCCTGCGGCAGCGTGCCCAGCCAAGAGGCGCGGTGCTGTGTGCGTTGCCAGGCGAGCACGGCGGCATCGCGGCGGATGTCCAGGCCGAGCCCATCGACGAAATCGGTTGCCGAGTACACCTCGAGCAACTGCCGCATGCGCGACTGCGTCGGGGTTGCCAGGTCGAGAAAGCGCTCCAGCACCGCACGCACCAGCGCCAGGCCCTGCGCCAGCGGCACGGCGCCGAGCACCTGGCCGTCCGCCGGGCAGCCCGCCAGGCCGAACGCCAGCCAGGTCTGCTGCTCCAGACGCAGGGCCGATAGCCACAGGTCGTGGGGGTGTCGGAGCATGGCCAGGCGTTCGCCGGCATCCAGCTGCACGGCAAACTTGGCCGACAACTGGTGAAAGCGCGGGGTGCCTTCCAACAAGTCGAGGATCTGACCTGCCAAGGGCCGTGCGTCCAGCAGCATCGCCGGGTCATGCCCGGCCAGCGGGCTGAGCATCAGGTTGCGCACATCGTCACCGGCCGCGTCGCGCGGGCCCAGGCCGGCTGCGAGCAGTGTCTCCACCAGGGCGCGATGCTCGTTGCCAATGCCGCGAATCTGCAGGTTGCCACGGTTGGTGGCCTCGATCACGCCGCCGGCGAAGCGCTCGGCTGCCGTCGCCACCGCTTCAGCCTGGTCGGCCAGCAGCAGGCCACCCGGCAGCTTGATGCGGCAGATACCGCCATCACGGGCACTGACAATGCGCCACAACCCCGGGCAGGCCGAGGGGCGGGGCGAAACGTTGGGGGCATGGGCCTGCGTCAAAGGGGTGTCCGGCAATCTGTGAAAATGCGCTTGAGTGTAGAAGGCGCGGTATTATGCCTGCTTTGTCCGGCGGCATGAAAAGCCGGTGGTCGAGCATCCTCATCGATTGAGGAGAAATCCAGGGCTGTGTCGCCCTCTTCGCGGGCACGCCCGCTCCCACAGGATCATCGCTACCCTCAATGGCTGCGCTGTACCTGTGGGAGCGGGCGTGCCCGCGAAGGGGCGCGAAGCGGCCCCAAAAATGGCGGAATGAAATACATGGCACCCTGGCTGACAGTAGTAGGCATCGGCGAAGACGGCTTCAGTGGCCTGGGCAAACAGGCCCGGCGCGCGCTGCTGGGCGCTGCGCGGGTCTTCGGCAGCCCGCGCCAGCTGGCCTTGCTGCCGCGCTGCGTGCCCGGCGAGCGGCTGGGCTGGCCAAGCCCGTTTTCCTTAGGCCCAGTGTTGGCCCTGCGCGGCGAGCCGGTGTGCGTGCTGGCCAGCGGCGATCCGATGTTCTTCGGCGTCGGCGCCAGCCTGGCGCGGCAGGTGCCCGCCGATGAAATGCGCGTGCTGTCGATGCCCTCCTCCTGCGCCCTGGCCGCTGCCCGCCTGGGCTGGCCGTTACAGGAGGTGCAGGTTGTGTCGCTGGTGGCGCGGCCACTGGCGGCGCTGAATACCCACCTGCACAGCGGCATGCGCCTGCTGGTGCTGAGCAACGATGGCGACAGCCCGGCGGCAATTGCTGCACTGCTGCGCGAACGTGGCTTCGGGCCAAGCCGCCTGCGGGTTTTCGAGCACCTGGGTGGCCAGGAAGAACGCGAGTTGGCCGGCACCGCCCAGGACTGGCCGCACGCCAATATCGCCACGCTCAACCTGGTGGCCATCGAGTGCCTGGCCGCGCCCGATGCCCTACGCCTGCACCGGCTGGCCGGGCTGCCGGACAGCGCCTTCCGGCACGACGGCCAGCTGACCAAACGCGATGTCCGCGCCATCACCCTGGCGCGCCTGGCGCCCCAGCCCGGCGAACTGCTGTGGGATGTAGGCGCGGGCTGCGGCTCGATCGGCATCGAATGGATGCGCGCCCACCCGGCCTGCCGCGCCCTGGCCATCGAGGCCGACGAAGGCCGACAAGGCTTCATCGAACACAACCGGGACGCGCTGGGTGTACCCGGCCTGCAACTGGTCTGCGGCAAGGCACCTGCAGCCCTGCAAGGCCTGGAGCAGCCCGATGCAATCTTCATCGGCGGCGGCGTCACCCGCGAAGGCGTGCTGGACCTGTGCTGGGCCAACCTGCGCCCTGGCGGGCGGCTGGTGGCCAATGCAGTGACCTTGCAAAGCGAACTGGCCTTGGCGCATTTCCGCGAGCAGCACGGTGGTGAGCTGACCCGCATCCATGTCGCCCATGCCCAGCCCCTGGGCGCGTTCGACACCTGGCGCCAGGCGCTGCCGATCACCCTGCTGGAAGTGGTGAAACCCGTCGATGCGTGAAGAAACCCGCGAACAGCCCGCGCCCCTGCGCAGCGGCCTGACCACCGGCAGCTGCGCCACCGCCACAAGCCTGGCAGCCGCTCGCTTGCTGCTGAACGGCGAAAGCAGCGACGCCGTCAGCATTACCCTGCCCAAGGGCAAGGTGGTGCAGATGCGCCTGGAATTCTGCCGCCTGATTGACGAGCGTGCCGAAGCGGGCACCCTCAAGGATGCTGGCGACGACCCGGACGTGACCCACGGCGCCCTGCTCTACAGCCAGGTACGCCTGCTGGGCGAACCGGGTATCCGCTTTGTCGCCGGGGCCGGCGTTGGCACCGTGACCCGCCCGGGGCTGGTGCTGGCGGTAGGTGAGCCGGCCATCAACCCGGTGCCACGGCGCATGATCACTGAACACCTGCAACGCCTGGCCGACGAGTGCGGCTACCTCGGTGGTTTCGAGGTCACGGTCAATGTGCAGGGCGGCGACCAACTCGCCCTCAAGACCATGAACCCGCGCCTGGGCATCCTCGGCGGGCTGTCGATCCTCGGCACCAGCGGCATCGTGCGGCCGTTCTCCTGTGCGGCCTACATTGCTTCGATCCATCAGGGCATCGACGTGGCCCACACCAACGGCTACACGCACATCGCCGCCTGCACCGGCAACGCCAGTGAGGACACCATGCGACGGGTCTACGGCCTGCCGGAAATCGCCCTGATCGAAATGGGCGATTTCGTCGGCGCAGTGCTCAAGCACCTGCGCAAGGTGCCGGTGCCACGCCTGACCCTGTGTGGTGGCTTCGGCAAGATCAGCAAACTGGCCGCCGGGCACATGGACCTGCACAGCCGCCATTCCAGCATCGACCTGCCGCAACTGGCCGGCTGGGCGGCAGACATTGGCGCTGACGAAACGCTGCAAGCGGCCATCATCGGCGCCAACACCAGCCAGCAAGCGCTCGCCCTCGCGCATACAGCCGGTATCGCCTTGGGGGATGCAGTGTGTGCTCACGCCCTGGCCTTCGCCCGCAGCGTCGTCCCGGCGCAAGTGCAAGTGGAAGTGTTCGCCATCGACCGCCAGGGCGGCATCGTTGGCCAGGCAGGTGTGCAATGACCACGCGCATCCTGCTGCTGGGCGGTGTTACTGAAGCCCTCGCCATCGCCCGCCACCTCGGCCCACAGCATGTTTATAGCCTGGCCGGTATCGGCCGCGTGCCGCAGGGCCTGCAATGCCAGGTGCGGGTCGGGGGCTTTGGCGGTGCCGAGGGCCTGGCCAACTACCTGCGCGAGGCGGGCATCACCCTGCTGATCGATGCCACCCATCCCTATGCCGCGCAGATCAGCCGCAATGCCGCCAGCGCCGCACGCAACGCTGGCATCCCGTGCTGGGCCTTGCGCCGCCCGGCCTGGCAGGCGCAAGCGGGGGATGACTGGCGCGAAGTCGAGGACTGGGCGGGGCTGATGGACGCGCTCAAACCGTTCCGCAGGCCGCTGTTTACGCTGGGGCGTGAGCCACTGCAGCACCTGGACGAGATTCCACCGGAGCAGTTCTGGACGCTGCGTGCGCTGGAAGCGTGCCCTGGCAACGAGCGCTGCGAAGTGATTGGCGCGCGCGGGCCATTCAACATCGAAGATGAGCGCAGCCTTTTTGATGAGCGGGGTATTGATGTGCTGATCAGCAAAAACAGCGGCAGCGTGGCGACAGAACCGAAACTGGAAGTGGCTAGGGAACGGGGGGTTCCGGTTCTCATTTTGAAGCGTCCGCTATTACCTAGCGTGGATTGCGATTTCGATTCGCAGGAATTGCTGGTGGCTGCATTGGAACGCTTCGATGATGACGCCTGCGCAGACTTCACGGTCACCCGCGATCAACCGGAAGAGCAAAAGCGGGAAGATTTGTAGGTCGCTGCACTTTCTGCTCGTACGACGAAAGTTATTTAGCGCCCTCAAGATCGAGCGCCGCCCGCGCGGCGCTCGATCTCATAAGCGCTGCATACCTGTCGACAAACACCCGTTAGCCTCTTCTCTATCAGCCCACAGCCAATCTCAGAACACTCCTACAGCCCAATCGGTCTCACCTGAATAGCCTTCGCGCACCCCGCTGCATTAAGCTTTAGCCCCCTCCCCCGGAAGGTTTCACCCATATGGAAATGCAATGGTGGATCTGGCTGGTCTTCGGCATCGCGCTGATCCTGCTCGAACTGGTCATGCCGACGTTCTTCATCCTCTGGTTCGGCATCGGTGCCGTGCTGGTCTCGCTCATCTCGCTCGCCGCCCCCAGCCTGCAACTGGACATGCAGGTGCTGCTGTGGGTACTGCTGTCGTCTGTCACCACCGCGCTGTGGTTCAAGGTATGCCGGCGCAAGCAGCCAGACGTGCGCTGGACCGCCGACAGCGTGATCGGCGAAGTGGGCTTGCTGACCGCTGGCGTTTCGGAGTTTCAGAAAGGCCGCGTGCGTTTCCAGAAGCCGATCCTTGGCAGCGAAGAATGGACCTGCGTCGCCGATAGCCAGATCGCAGCCGGCGAACGGGTACGCCTTACCGCCATTGAGGGCAACACTGCCCGCGTCATCCGGGCCTGAACCCGCACTAAAAGGAATTTCGCATCATGACCAGCCTCATCGTCGTCGCCGCCATCGCTCTGTTCGTCCTGATCACCGTGTTCAAGGGGGTACGTATCGTGCCCCAGGGCGAGGAATGGATCGTCGAGCGCCTGGGCCGCTACCACAGCACGCTCAAGCCCGGCCTGAACATCCTCATCCCGTACATGGATGTGGTCGCCTATCGCCTGCCGACCAAGGACATCATCCTCGATGTGCAGCAGCAGGAAATCATCACCCGGGACAACGCCGTGATCGTCGCCAACGCCCTGTGCTTCGCCAAGGTGGTCGACCCGCAGAAAGCCTCCTATGGCGTGCAGAACTTCTCGTTCGCCGTCACCAGTCTGACCATGACTTCGCTGCGCGCCATCGTCGGTGCCATGGACCTGGACGAAGCGCTGTCCAGCCGCGAGCAGATCAAGGCACGCCTGCGCGAGGCGATGTCGGAGCAGACCGAAGACTGGGGCGTGACCGTGCGCTCGGTGGAAATCCAGGACATCAAGCCTTCGGAAAACATGCAACTGGCCATGGAGCGCCAGGCGGCGGCCGAGCGTGAGCGCAAGGCCGATGTAACCCGCGCCGAAGGTGCCAAGCAGGCCGCGATCCTGGAAGCGGAAGCACGCCTGCAGGCGGCCAGGCTGGATGCCGAAGCACAGATCAGCCTGGCCGAGGCCTCGGCGCGGGCGATTTCGCTGGTCAAGGAAGCGGTGGGCAACGAGACCGTGCCGGCGATGTATTTGCTGGGTGAGCGTTATGTCGGGGCCATGGAGAACCTGGCGAGCAGCAACAACGCCAAGGTTGTGGTGCTGCCGGCGGATCTGCAGGAAACCGTCCGGGGCCTGATGGGCCGTAACAAGGCTTGAGATTGTCGGGGGCGCTTTGCGCCCCATCGCGACACAAGGCCGCTCCTACAGGGACCGCACAATGCCCAACGGTACGCCGTCCTTGTGGGAGCGGCCTTGTGTCGCGATGGGCTGCGCAGCAGCC
This sequence comes from Pseudomonas sp. TSO6, assembly GCF_056098905.1. Taxonomy (NCBI): domain Bacteria; kingdom Pseudomonadati; phylum Pseudomonadota; class Gammaproteobacteria; order Pseudomonadales; family Pseudomonadaceae; genus Pseudomonas; species Pseudomonas sp. TSO6. Next base: position 152,766 of record NZ_JBLZWV010000068.1, read on the forward strand.
CCCATTACCCGACACCTGCGTCACTTCACCGCACCCCGCCATTTTTACCTATACTCCGCCTTACAATAGCCACCACGATTCCTGACCGGATCTCTCCATGCCCCCACGTCGGCACATCGCCTGGATAGCCTGCCTTGCAGTGCTGTTCAACCTGCTGGCCATGCCGCTGGCCTCTGCCGTGCCCAAGGGCCCGGGCGAGCAGCTGCTGTGGGGGGCTTTCTGTTCCAGCATGGCCAACAAGGCCAAGGTCGACGTCCAGGCCCTGGCCAAGATCGACCTCGGCCCGCAAAGCGACGACAGCGCCAGCATGATGAATTGCTGGTGCTGCTCGGGCGCTGCACCACTGCTGGCCCTGCCCGGCTACCCGCCGCAGCTGCACAACCCGCCAACACTGTTTGCCGGCCTGCTGCCGCCCCCCGCCGATTACCAACCCACGCCGCGCCAGCTCTGGCCTGCGTTAAACCCCCGTGCCTCTCCGCTGGCCTGAGTTCATCTCGCTGTCTGCCTGAACCTGAACAGAACGGAGATTCACCATGCTCAAGCACGCCCTCGTCATGGCCGCCCTGCTGCTGCCCGGCGCCTTTGCCAATGCCCACGAATACAGCGTGGGCGACCTGCACATAGCCCACCCCTGGTCGCTGCAATTGCCGCCCAACGCCCCCAATGTCGCCGCGTATTTCGTGGTGCACAACAATGGCCAGGCCGATGACCGCCTGTTGAGTGTCGACAGCCCCATCAGCGATGACGCGCAACTGCACGAGCATGCCATGAGCGCCAGCGGTGCCATGAAGATGCAGCAAGTACCCAGCGTGGTAGTGCCTGCCGGCAAGGACCTGACCTTCGCCCCCAGCGCCTACCATGTGATGCTGATGCAGCCCAAGGACCGCAGCCTGCTCAGCGACGGCAAGCGCTTCCCGTTGACCCTGCACTTCGAGAAGGCCGGCGACGTCACCGTCGAAGTGGCCGTGCAGAAGCAGGCGCCAGCGGACCAGCCGCAAGCCCACGAACACGCGCACTGACACCTGCTGACAGGCACTCGCCATGAGCCTGCCGCGCAACAGCATCAGCCGTACTACCCGCCCTGACCGCAGGCGCGCCGGTGGCGGATGGCTGAGCCTGTTCGCCATGTGGATGATCTTCATCGGCCCGCTGATTTCCCAGTCGATGCCGATGGACCACCACGCCGGTATGAGCATGCCGATGGACATGCCGATGGCGGCTGCCCATCAGCATGGCGGAGACGCCGATCACGGCCACGGCGGCGATGGCCAGTTGCATGTGATGTGGGAAAAGTGCGGTTATTGCAGCCTGTTGTTCAACTGCCCGGCCCTGCCCCAGGCCCTCAGCCCGCTCAGCGCCGGCAGCGTCGTCCCCACCACCCACCTGCTTGCGCCAACGCACCAGGGCCATGCCCGGCAGGCTGTATTCCCCGGTGCGCGCAGCCGCGCCCCACCCTCCTCGATCAGCGTCTGAACCCACATTTTGCGCACGGAGCCAGGAGGCTTCGCGCTAACTCATGACTGATCGACTGGAATCATTATGTCCGGCTGTACCCCTGTTTTTGCCTTGTCCCTGCGTGGGGCCCTCGCCGCCGTGTGCGGCTCGCTGCTCGCGCCCGTGGCCCTGGCCGCCGACCCTGGCCATGAAGGCCATGCGCACGACGCACCCGAGCTGAGCCCGACGGTAATCACCGCCGTGGCCCCGAGCTCGCCGCTGACCGTCGTCACCAACCCGAAAGACCCGCGCCAGCCAGTGCCGGCCAGCGACGGCGCCGACTACCTGAAGACCATCCCCGGCTTCTCGGCGATCCGTGCCGGCGGCACCAACGGTGACCCGGTGTTGCGCGGCATGTTCGGCTCGCGCCTGAATATCCTCACCAATGGCGGCCTGATGCTGGGCGCCTGCCCCAACCGCATGGACGCGCCCACGTCCTATATTTCGCCGGAAACCTACGACCGCCTGACCGTGATCAAAGGCCCGCAAAGCGTGATCTGGGGCCCGGGCGGTTCGGCAGGCACCATTCTTTTCGAACGTGAACCCGAAAAGTTCGGCACCCTCGGCAGCCGGGTAAACGCCAGCCTGCTGGCCGGCTCCAACGGCCGCTTCGACAAGGTGCTGGATGCCGCCGCCGGCAACAGCCAGGCCTACGCCCGCTTCGTCGGCAACCAGTCGCGCTCGGATGACTACCACGAGGGCAACAACGACACCGTGCCGTCGCGCTGGGAAAAATGGAACGGCGATGTCGCCCTCGGCTGGACGCCCGACCAGGACACCCTGCTGGAGCTGACGGCCGGCAAGGGCGATGGAGAGGCCCGCTATGCCGGGCGCGGCATGGACGGCTCGCAGTTCAAGCGTGAAAGCCTGGGCCTGCGCTTTGAAAAGTCCAACCTTGGCGAGGTGCTCGACAAGGTCGAGGCGCAGGTCTACTACAACTACGCCGACCATGTGATGGACAACTACAGCCTGCGTACCCCATCAGGCAGCGGCATGATGGGCATGCCGATGGTCAGCAACGTCGACCGTCGCACCCTGGGCGCACGCATCAAGGCCACCTGGCGCTGGGCCGATGTGCAGTTGATCAGTGGCATCGACGCGCAAACCAACGAACATCGCCAGCGTGGGGGCATGGGCGTAGACGCACACAAGGGCCAGGCCTGGACCAAGGACGCCGACTTCCACAACTACGGTGCCTTCAGCGAACTGACCTGGTACGTCAGCGGTGAAGACCGGCTGATCACCGGTGCCCGCCTGGACCGCGCCTCGGCCCGAGACTTCCGTAAAGGCAGCGCCACAGAAGGTGATAGCCGCGCCGACACCCTGCCCAGCGGTTTCATACGCTATGAGCACGACCTGGCAGCCATCCCGGCCACCACCTATATCGGCCTCGGCCATGCCCAGCGTTTCCCCGATTACTGGGAGCTGTTCTCGCCCAAGCTGGCACCGCCCGGTGCAGCAAATGCCTTTGACGGCATCAAGCCAGAGAAGACCACCCAGCTCGACTTCGGCATCCAGTACCGCACCGAGCGCCTGGAAGCCTGGGCTTCGGGCTATGTCGGGCAAATCCGCGACTACATCCTGTTCGACTACCGCACGGGCATGATGGGCATGAGCACCTCGCAGGCACAGAACATCGACGCCCGCATCATGGGCGGCGAACTGGGTGCCGCCTACCAGCTGACCGAAAACTGGAAGGCCGACGGCACGCTGGCCTACGCTTGGGGCAAGAACAGCAGTGATGGCAAAGCGCTACCGCAAATGCCACCCCTGGAAAGCCGCCTCGGCCTGACCTACAGCCGCGATGTATGGAGCGTCGGTGCACTGTGGAGGCTGGTGGCGGCGCAAAACCGCATTGCCGAGAACCAGGGCAACGTGGTCGGCAAGGACTACGACAAGAGCGCCGGCTTCGGCGTGTTCTCCCTGAACGGCGCCTACAAGGTGAACAAAAACCTCAAGCTCAGCGCAGGGGTCGACAACCTGTTCGACAAAACCTACGCCGAGCACTTGAACCTGGCCGGGAACGCCGGGTTCGGCTACCCGGCTACCGATCCACAGCCGGTCAACGAGCCAGGCAGGACCTTCTGGACCAAGGTCGACTTCAGCTTCTGACAACAACCACGGGCGCAGCTTCGGTTGCGCCCATCTGCTGGTCAAACAGGAGGTTCCCATGAGAGGAACACGCAGCAATTTCTATAACCTGGCCTGGCGTTGGCACTTTTATGCGGGGCTGTTCGTGGCCCCGTTCATGATCCTGTTGGCGATTACCGGGATCATCTACCTGTTCAAGCCGCAGCTCGACCCGCTGCTGTACCGCGACCTGATGGTGGTCGAGGCCGGCCACCACCGGCAGGGCGCCGATGCGATGCTGGCCGAAGTGCGCCAGGCTTACCCCAAGGGCCACGTCGGCCAGTACCTGCCGCCAATCAACGCCGAGCGCAGTGCGCAGTTCGTGGTGCATGAAGGCGGGCGCGAACTGAACGTGTTCGTCGACCCGTACAGCGGCAAGGTGCTCGGTGAGCAGGACGGCAAGCAGAACCTGCAGGCCATCGCCCGCGCCCTGCATGGCGAGCTGATGGTCGGCACAGTCGGTGACCGCCTGGTGGAGCTGGCCGCAGGCTGGGGCATCGTACTGGTGGTGTCGGGCCTGTACCTGTGGTGGCCACGTGGGCGCAATGGCGCTGGCGTGCTATGGCCACGGCTGTCGGCACGCGGCCGGCTGCTTTGGCGCGACCTGCACGCGGTAACCGGCTTCTGGGGTTCGGCCCTGCTGTTGCTGATGCTGCTCAGCGGCATGACCTGGACCGGCCTGTGGGGCAAGCAGTACGCCGATTTGTGGAACCGTTTCCCGGCAGCCATGTGGAACGACGTGCCCAAGTCGGACCAGCAGGCAGGTGAGCTGAACAACGCGCACCGCCAGACCGTGCCCTGGGCGATGGAAAACACGCCGATGCCGCAGTCTGGTGCACACGCCGAACACGCCGGGCACCACATGATGTCGGACATGCCTGCGGCGCCCCAGGTGAGCGTGCAGCAGGTCGAAGACATCGCAACCTCCCGCCAGGTCGAGCCGGGCTACAGCATTACCCTGCCGACCACGGCAGACGGTGTGTTCACCATTGCCGTGTTCGCCGACGACCCGCGCAACGACGCCACCCTGCATGTCGACCAGTACACCGGCAAGGTCCTGGCCGATGTGCGCTGGCAGGACTACAGCCCGGTCGCTCGGGCCACCGAGCTGGGGGTGATGCTGCACGAAGGCAAGATGTTCGGGGCGTTGAACCAGATCATCATCCTGCTGGTGTGCCTGATGATTCTGCTGGGTTCGGTGAGCGGGCTGGTGATGTGGTGGAAGCGCCGGCCCGAAGGCGGGCTGGGTGTGCCGCCGCTGCGCCATGACCTGCCGCGATGGAAGGCGGCGGTGGGGGTGATGCTGGTGCTGGGGGTGATGTTCCCGTTGGTGGGCGTTTCGATGGTGGTGATGTGGGTGGTGGACAGCCTGATAGTGCGCCGCCGCCGGGAGCTGGCCAGCGCCTGAGCCCTGCATAACCTGCACTGGCCTCTTCGCGGGCTTGCCCGCTCCCACAGGATCTCTGCCGCCCTCAGGCGTGGCGCGATACCTGTGGGAGCGGGCAAGCCCGCGAAGAGGCCGGTGAAGGTCTCGAACTTTTCCTGCGAGAGCACGGCTGCCATCTGAAAATCGTGGCGATCTGTCGCGATCTCGAATTGGAACGCCCGTGTTAGCCTAGCCGGCGACTTTCAAGGGAATGCAGCTTATGACCGCAATTTCACCAAAACCACAAGAAGAGCAGCACCTGCAACGCAACCTGACCAACCGCCACATCCAGCTGATCGCCATCGGCGGCGCGATAGGTACCGGCCTGTTCATGGGCTCGGGCAAGACCATCAGCCTGGCTGGCCCGTCGATCATCTTCGTCTACATGATCATCGGCTTCATGTTGTTTTTCGTCATGCGCGCCATGGGCGAACTGCTGCTGTCGAACCTGAACTACAAATCGTTCATCGACTTCTCGGCCGACCTGCTCGGCCCCTGGGCCGGTTACTTCACCGGCTGGACCTACTGGTTCTGCTGGGTGGTCACCGGTATCGCCGACGTGGTCGCCATCGCCGCCTACACACAGTTCTGGTTCCCCGACCTGCCGCAGTGGATACCGGCGCTGACCTGCGTAGGGCTGCTGCTGTCGCTGAACCTGGTGACGGTAAAAATGTTCGGCGAGATGGAGTTCTGGTTCGCCCTGGTCAAGATCATCGCCATTCTCGGCCTGGTCGCCACCGGCCTGTACATGGTCATCACCGGCTTCACCTCGCCCAGCGGGCGCACGGCACAGCTGGCCAACCTGTGGAATGACGGCGGCATGTTCCCCCATGGGCTGATGGGCTTCTTCGCGGGCTTTCAGATCGCCGTGTTCGCCTTCGTCGGTATCGAGCTGGTGGGCACCACCGCCGCCGAAGCGAAAAACCCGGAGCGCACCCTGCCGCGGGCGATCAACTCGATCCCGATCCGCATCATCGTGTTCTATGTGCTGGCGCTGATCGCGATCATGGCCGTGACACCTTGGCGCGACGTGGTCCCGGGCAAGAGCCCGTTCGTCGAGCTGTTTGTGCTGGCCGGCCTTCCAGCGGCGGCCAGCATCATCAACTTCGTGGTACTGACCTCGGCGGCCTCGTCGGCCAACAGCGGCGTGTTCTCCACCAGCCGCATGCTCTTCGGCCTGAGCCAGGAGGGTGATGCACCCAAGGCGTTCGAGAAGCTTTCGAGCCGCTCGGTGCCGGCCAACGGCCTGTACTTCTCCTGCACCTGCCTGTTGCTCGGTGCAGTGCTGATCTACCTGGTGCCGAACGTGGTCGAGGCGTTCACCCTGGTGACCACGGTTTCGGCGGTGCTGTTCATGTTCGTGTGGACGCTGATTTTGCTGTCGTACCTGAAGTACCGCAAAAACCGCGCGGCGCTGCATCAGGCGTCGAAGTACAAGATGCCGGGCGGGCGCTTCATGTGCTACGTGTGCCTGGTGTTCTTTGCCTTCATTCTGGTGTTGCTGAGCCTGGAGGCGGACACGCGTTCAGCGCTGGTGGTAACGCCGATCTGGTTCGTATTGCTGGCGGTGACCTATCAGTTTGTACGCAGCAGGCGCCATCCGCGTTCGGCTGTGCGCAACGGCTGATTGCCTCGGGGGCTGCTCTGCAGCCCCAATCCTGTGCACATCAATGTCCCAGGCACCAACCTGGACCTCGCAAACGCCCCAACACCTCGCACAACCCCTCTATTACGCCCATTTCGCCACTAGGCACACCCCTTGCAAAGCCCCTCCCCGCTTGCCCAACACTCTAAAAAACTCAGCGGAGAGAGCACATGAAGCGTCGCAGTCTGATCAAGGCCTTTACCCTCAGCGCATCGATTGCGGCGATGGGCCTGAGCTGGAGCATCCAGGCCGCCGAGACCATCAAGGTTGGCATCCTGCATTCGCTGTCGGGGACCATGGCCATTTCCGAGACCTCGCTCAAGGACATGGCGCTGATGACCATCGACGAGATCAACGCCAAGGGAGGCGTGAACGGCAAGATGCTCGAACCGGTGGTGGTCGACCCGGCCTCCAACTGGCCGCTGTTCGCTGAAAAGAGCCGCCAACTGCTGACCCAGGACAAGGTCGCGGTGGTGTTCGGCTGCTGGACCTCGGTGTCGCGCAAGTCGGTGCTGCCAGTGTTCGAAGAGCTCAACGGCCTGCTGTTCTACCCGGTGCAGTACGAGGGTGAAGAGATGTCGCCGAACGTGTTCTACACCGGCGCCGCCCCCAACCAGCAGGCCATTCCTGCCGTGGAATACCTGATGAGCGAGGACGGCGGCAGCGCCAAGCGCTTCTTCCTGCTGGGTACCGACTACGTCTACCCGCGCACCACCAACAAGATCCTGCGCGCCTTCCTGCACAGCAAAGGCGTGGCCGACAAGGACATCGAAGAGGTGTACACGCCGTTCGGCCACGCCGATTACCAGACCATCGTCGCCAACATCAAGAAGTTCTCCGCCGGCGGCAAGACGGCGGTGATTTCCACGGTCAACGGCGACTCCAACGTGCCGTTCTACAAAGAACTGGCCAACCAGGGCCTGAAGGCCACCGACGTACCGGTGGTGGCGTTCTCGGTAGGCGAAGAAGAACTGCGCGGCATCGACACCAAACCGCTGGTGGGGCACCTGGCCGCGTGGAACTACTTCGAGTCGGTGGATAACCCGGTGAACCAGAAGTTCGTCGCCGACTGGAAGGCCTACGCCAAGGCCAAGGGCCTGCCAGGCGCTGACAAGGCGGTGACCAACGACCCGATGGAAGCCACCTACGTGGGCATCCACATGTGGGCGCAGGCCGCCGAGAAGGCCAAGTCCACCGACGTCGACAAGGTGCGTGAAGCACTGGCCGGGCAGAGCTTCAAGGCACCGTCGGGCTTCACCCTGACCATGGACAAGACCAACCACCACCTGCACAAGCCGGTGATGATCGGCGAGATCCAGGATGACGGGCAGTTCAGTGTGGTGTGGGAAACCGAGCAGCCGCTGCGGGCGCAGCCTTGGAGCCCGTTCATTCCAGGGAATGACAAGCGACCTGACTACGCAGTGAAAGGTAACTGAGTGCAACGGGGCTGCTTTGCAGCCCAATCGCCGGCAAGCCAGCTCCCACAAGGAAAGCACCGCCCTCAAGGCCTGTGGAAGACCTGTGGGAGCTGGCTTGCCGGCGATGAATCCAACACCGATTCCCAGGATTGCCCGCATGCTCAGAATGCTGCTCACCCTGCTTCTGCTACTCCCCATGGCCACCCAGGCCAGCGAGGGCGAATTCTTCCTCACCGCCAAGCCCGCCGAGCAGGCCCGCCTGCTCGAAAGCTGGGCGGCGCAACCCGATGCCACGCGCCTGCCACTGCTGGACAACCTGCGCCAGGGCCGCATTGCCACCGACGACACCCGCAAGGTGCGCCTGAACAACCGCCTGCGCGGCCTGATCGACAACGCCCTGGCCAGCCACCAGCTGCTCAGCGACAACAGCGAAACGCGCCTGGCCGCCGCCCAGCAACTGCAAAAAAGCGCACAACCCGCGCAAATGGCCTTCCTCGACCGGCGCTTCGCCAGCGAGCCGGATGCCGCCGTGCACGCCGCCATCGGCCTGGCCCTGGCCAACCTGCAACTGGGCGCCAGCGAACCGGCAGTACGCCTGGCCGCCGTGCGCCTGCTGGGCGAAACCGGTGACCCGCTGGCCCGCACCCGCCTTGAAGCGCTGCTGCAACCAGACGCTGAAGCCGACCCGGGCGTGCGCACCGCTGCCGAAACCAGCCTGGCCCAGGTCAAACGCAAGCTGCTGGTGGGCGAACTGCTCGGCCAGGCCTTCAGCGGCCTGTCGCTGGGCTCGATCCTGCTGCTGGCGGCGCTCGGCCTTGCCATCACCTTCGGCCTGCTCGGGGTGATCAACATGGCCCACGGCGAGATGCTGATGCTCGGCGCCTACAGCACCTATATGGTCCAGGTGCTGGTGCAGCGCTACGCCCCGGGTGCCATCGAGTTCTACCCGCTGATTGCCCTGCCGGTGGCCTTCGCTGTGAGTGCCGGGGTCGGCATGGCGCTGGAACGCACCGTGATCCGCCACCTGTACGGCCGCCCGCTGGAAACCCTGCTGGCCACCTGGGGCATCAGCCTGATGCTGATTCAGGCCATCCGCCTGCTGTTTGGCGCGCAGAACGTCGAGGTGAGCAACCCGGCGTGGCTCTCGGGTGGCATTCAGCTGCTGCCCAACCTGGTGCTGCCGTACAACCGCCTGGTCATCATCGGCTTCGCCTTGGCCGTGGTGCTGCTCACCTGGCTGCTGCTCAACCGCACACGGCTGGGCCTGAACGTGCGCGCAGTCACCCAGAACCGCAACATGGCCGCCTGCTGCGGCGTGTCCACCGGGCGCGTCGACATGCTCGCCTTTGGCCTGGGCTCTGGCATCGCCGGCCTCGGCGGCGTGGCCCTGAGCCAGGTCGGCAACGTCGGCCCGGACCTGGGCCAGAGCTACATCATCGACTCGTTCCTGGTGGTGGTGCTGGGCGGTGTCGGGCAACTGGCAGGTAGCCTCTGGGCCGCGTTCGGCCTAGGGATAGCCAACAAGTTGCTGGAGCCGCAGATCGGCGCCGTGCTCGGCAAGATCCTCATCCTTGCGTTGATCATTCTGTTCATCCAGAAGCGCCCGCAAGGCCTGTTCGCCCTCAAGGGACGGGTAATCGACTGATGAACCAGCCACTGCTTGTCACCGCTACGCAAAAGGCCGGGCCGCGCCTGACCCTGGCCATCGGCGCCATCGTCGTCCTGCTGTTGCTGGCCCTGCCGCTGCTGTCGCTGCTGCCGGCGGATCACGCGCTGCAGGTGTCGGCCTACACCCTGACCCTGGTCGGCAAGATCCTCTGCTACGCCATCGTCGCCCTGGCCCTGGACCTGGTCTGGGGCTATGCCGGCCTGCTGTCGCTGGGGCACGGCCTGTTCTTCGCCCTGGGCGGCTACGCCATGGGCATGTACCTGATGCGCCAGGCGGCCGGTGACGGCCTGCCGGGGTTCATGACCTTCCTGTCATGGACCGAGCTGCCGTGGTACTGGGCCGGTACCCAGCATTTCGCCTGGGCCCTGTGCCTGGTGGTGCTGGCGCCTGGGCTACTGGCCCTGGTGTTCGGCTGGTTCGCCTTCCGCTCGCGGATCAAAGGCGTGTACTTCTCGATCATGACCCAGGCCCTGACCTTCGCTGGCATGTTGCTGTTCTTCCGCAACGAAACCGGCTTTGGCGGCAACAACGGTTTCACCAGCTTCCGCACCATCCTGGGCTTCGACATTGCCGCACAAGGCACCCGCGCGGTGCTGTTCCTGCTCACCGTCGGCCTGCTGCTGGCCAGCCTGTACCTGTGCTGGCGCCTGACCCGCAGCAAGTTCGGCCGCCTGCTCACCGCCGTGCGCGACGCCGAGAACCGCCTGATGTTCTGCGGCTACGACCCGCGCGGTTTCAAGTTGCTGGTGTGGGTGCTCAGCGCCGTGCTGTGCGGCCTGGCGGGCGCGCTGTATGTGCCGCAGGTGGGCATCATCAACCCCAGCGAAATGTCGCCGACCAACTCCATCGAAGCCGCCGTGTGGGTAGCCCTGGGCGGGCGCGGCACGCTGATCGGCCCGCTGCTCGGCGCCGGCCTGGTCAATGGCATGAAAAGCTGGTTCACCGTGGCCTTCCCGGAGTTCTGGCTGTTCTTCCTTGGCGCGCTGTTCATCCTCGTCACCCTGTACCTGCCCAAGGGCGTGGTCGGCCTGTTGAAGAAAAGGAGCCAGCCATGAGAGGCGTGCCCCCGGTCCACCCTGAATTCATGCTCGAACCGGTGTTCGACACCCTCGGCGCCAGTCGCGACGCAATCGGCCTGGGCCAAAGCCGCAAGGCCGGCCTCGACACCCGTCACGGCACAGTGCTGAGCCTGGAGGACATCAGCGTCAGCTTCGATGGTTTCAAGGCGCTCAACGGGCTGAACCTGTACATCGGCGTGGGCGAACTGCGCTGCATCATCGGCCCTAACGGCGCCGGCAAGACCACGATGATGGACGTGATCACCGGCAAGACCCGCCCCGACACTGGCAGCGCCTACTTTGGCGACACCCTCGACCTGACCCGCATGAGCGAATACCAGATCGCCCAGGCCGGCATTGGCCGCAAGTTCCAGAAGCCCACGGTGTTCGAGGCACTGACGGTGTTCGAAAACCTGGAGCTGGCGCTGAAGACCGACAAGTCGGTGTGGGCCAGCCTGGCCGCGCGCCTGGGTGGCGAGCAGCGCCAGCGCATCGAAGAAGTGCTGACCACCTTGCGCCTGCTGCCCCTGGCCCAGCGCCAGGCCGGCTTGCTGTCGCACGGGCAGAAGCAGTTTCTGGAAATCGGTATGTTGCTGGTGCAAGAGCCGCAATTGCTGCTGCTGGATGAGCCAGTGGCCGGCATGACCGACGCCGAGACCGAGTTTACCGCCGAGCTGTTCAAGGGCCTGGCTGGCAAGCATTCGCTGATGGTGGTGGAGCATGACATGGGCTTTGTCGGCAGCATTGCCGACCATGTGACCGTGCTGCACCAAGGCAGTGTGCTGGCAGAAGGGTCGCTGGACCAGGTGCAGGCGGATGAGCGGGTGGTCGAGGTGTATCTGGGCCGCTAGACATTGACGCCTGTAGCGGCCCTATCGCCGGCAAGCCAGCTCCCACAAGAGCTCCACAGGGCCTGAGGCTTGCGCTTCACCTGTGGGAGCGGGCAAGCCCGCGAACGGGCCAGCACAGGCACAGTAACTCTTTCAGGAACACTCACATGCTCAAGATCGACACCCTGCACCAGTACTACGGCGGCAGCCACATCCTGCGCGGCCTGTCCTTCGAAGCCAAGGTCGGCGAAGTCACCTGCCTGCTGGGCCGCAATGGCGTGGGCAAGACCACCCTGCTGCGCTGCCTGATGGGCCTGGTACCCGCCCGTGACGGCAGCATCGAATGGGAAGGCAAACCCATCACCAGCCTCAAGCCCCAGCAACGGGTCCAGGCCGGTATCGCCTATGTACCCCAGGGCCGCGAAATTTTCCCACGCCTTACCGTCGAGGAAAACCTGCTGATGGGCCTGTCACGCTTCCCGGCCCGTGAGGCCCGCGAAGTGCCTGCCTTCATCTACGAACTATTCCCGGTGCTGGAGCAGATGAAACAGCGCCGTGGCGGCGACCTGTCTGGCGGCCAGCAGCAACAGCTGGCCATCGGCCGCGCCCTGGCCAGCCGCCCACGGCTGCTGATTCTCGACGAGCCGACCGAAGGCATCCAGCCCTCGGTAATCAAGGAAATTGGCGCGGTCATCCGCCGCCTGGCCCAGCGTGGCGACATGGCGATCCTGCTGGTGGAGCAGTTCTACGACTTTGCCGAAGAACTGGCCGACCAGTACCTGGTCATGGCCCGTGGCGAGATCGTGCAGCATGGCCGCGGCGAAAACATGCAAGCCGAAGGTGTGCGTGGCCTGGTAACCATTTAATCTGCGAGCAACAACCCTGCGAGACGCTGTCATGAGTTACGAAATCCGCGACGCCCTGCCCACCGACGTGCCGGGCATCCTCGACATCTACAACGACGCGGTGCGCAACACCACGGCGATCTGGAACGAAACGCCGGTTGACCTCGGCAACCGTCAGGCCTGGTTTGAAGCGCGGGCGCAGCAGGGTTACCCGATCCTGGTGGCGGTGGACGACACGGGCGTGCTCGGTTATGCCTCGTTTGGCGACTGGCGGCCGTTCGAAGGCTTTCGCAACACCGTGGAGCACTCGGTGTATATCCGCGGCGACCAGCGTGGCAAAGGGCTGGGGCCGGTGTTGATGGCAGCGCTGGTCGAGCGTGCGCGCGGTTGTGGCAAGCATGTGATGGTGGCAGCCATCGAGAGTGGCAATGCAGCGTCGGTGCGCCTGCATGAGCGGCTGGGCTTCGTGGTGACCGGGCAGATGCCGCAGGTGGGGGTTAAGTTTGGCCGCTGGCTGGACCTGACCTTCATGCAACTGGTGCTGAACCCCGGGGCCGAACCGACCTGAAATTGATGTCGGCTGTGCTGGCCTCTTCGCGGGTAAACCAGCCCAGCCGCTGGCGCAGCATGCGGTTCTCGCTGCGCCACTGCTGCCCGTCCTGCAACAG